>NZ_JBVUBB010000020.1:0-131891 GCF_055791185.1 Bradyrhizobium ingae | reverse complement strand
CCCCCCCCCCCCCCCCCCCCCCCCCCCCCCCCCCCCCCCCCCCCCCCCCCCCCCCCCCCCCCCCCCCCCCCCCCCCCCCCCCCCCCCCCCCCCCCCCCCCCCCCCCCCCCCCAAAACAAAAACCCCTGTGTATAAGAGACAGCGATGGGTCGGCCCAGCGCGTCGACGTTGGCAAGCGTGTCGTCGCGAGGATCGAGTTGATCGAGCGAAAGGCCCACGCTCATCAGGATCACCCAGGTGCCGGTCGACAACACGGTGAACGGCGCCTGACGCGAGACGAGATAAGGCAGTAGCGAAGCGTTGGAATCGTGGATACCGCAAAATACTGGCGTTTCCGGCGCCAGTCCGCATGAGGCGGCGATTTCGGCTTTGATCGGACCGAGCGGATCGAAGGCGCGGCGCAGTGGCGGCAGCAAGTGGTCGACGCCGAGAGCCTTGACGAGGCTCGAGACTTGTCCGTGCCGCGGCACCCAGAGATCCGTATGGGCGCCGAGCGTGGTGACTTCCGATACCGCGACGCCGCTCAGGCGCCAGGTCCAATATTGCGGATAGCCGACGAAATAGCTCGCTTTGGCAAAGAGGTCCGGACAGCGCCATTTCTGATGGGCGAGCTGCCGTCCGAGATTGAGGCCGGCCGGCAGTTTCGGCGACAGGCTCTCCGAAAAAGGCGGCCGCAGGCTGGCATAGTCGGGCTCGACCACTTCTACGCCCGTAAATTCGTAGTCCATGACCGGAGCGGCGAGCTCGCTCTCGCCGATCAAAGCGCCGGCTGCGCCATGGGCGGTCGGAACGATCGCGCTGATCTGATGCGAAAGTGCGGCCTCGCGAAGCGCATCGAGGAAGAAGCTCCATGCGCTCTCGACATCTTCGTGCGGATAGGGAGGTCCCGGCAGCACGCTGTTGGGCGCCGACTTTTCCCAGAGAAGTCGGCCGTCGTCGAACAAGGCAAGCTTTACGTTGGTCTTGCCGATGTCAAGGACTGCGACCGTCTGGCTCATCGTCAAGCTACATCTCAACAAGCAACGCCACGAGTGTCACGGCCTGTCTGTTACGGCCAGGACGCGAAGACCCAAACCACGTCGCCCGACCGCATTCCGCGGCCGGGCGACGAGTTCAGATCAGAAATCGAAATCCTTGATGTTCTGCTTCGTGAAGATGAAGGGCGAGCCAAGCAGGATCTCGCTGCCATTGACCACGTTCAGCTTGCCGAGCTTGCCCGCTTCCACCGAGGTCGCGCCGGGCTTCAGGGTGCCGTCGACAACCGCGCGCATGACGTAGGTCGCGGCATAGCCGAGATCGACCGGATTCCACAGCACGACCGACTTGACGCAGTCTGCGTTGACATACGGCTTCATCGCGTTGGGTGTGGCGAGGCCGACTACCGCCACCTTGCCGCAGAGCTTGGCCTTGGTCACGGCTTCCGCCGAAGCGGGCGTCGCGACCGAGGTCATGCCGAACAGGCCGGCGAGCTTGTCGCCATGCTTGTTGATCAGCGTCGTCGCCTGGTTGAAGGACAGGTTGTTGTCCTCCTGCGCCTCGACCGTTTCGAGCCATTTCAGCTTGGGATGGCACTTCTGCGCATAGGCCCACATTTCGGCGATCCAGCGTGCCTGGTTCGGCGTCGTGAAGGTCGAGGTGACGATCGCAAAGCTCTTGTCCTCGCCGGCCTCCTTGGCCATCGAGTCCATCATCGCCTTGGCGATGCCGTTGAACTCGGCCTGGTTGACGAACCATTCGCGCGCATCCGGCGTCGAGTTGGCGTCATAGCCGACGACATGGATGCCCTTCGACAGGGCCTTCTTCAGCACCGGCGCAATCGCCACCGGATCGTTGGCGGCGAAGAGAATGCCGTCGACGCCGCTGGTGATGTAATTGTCGATGAACTTGATCTGTTCGTCGATCTTGGCCTCGGTCGGGCCATCGGTCTTCACCGTGACGTTGCCGAGCGCCTTGGCGGCGTCTTGCATGCCTTTCGACGTCGCATTGAAATAACCGATGCCGATCAGCTTCGGCACGTCGACCAGCGTGATCGGTTTGCCGGCCTTGTCGGCCGCATTGGTGGGCCGGCCACCATCATAAGGCTTGGCCGCGGGGGCGGCGTTGGCCTCGCCGGCCGAACAGGCAAGCGGATTGACCGGCAGGTCGTCCGCACCGTCCCATCTCTTGTCCGCCGCCGTGGCCGTTCCGGCCAGCAGCGTCGCGCCGAGGAATGCAGCAGCTAATCCGAGCTTCATTTTGTTTTCCTCCCATGTTGAAGCCGCTTTTTTTGCGGCCAGACACTCCATCAAATGCCCTCACGTCGTCGCTGGAGCGAACTCGCCACAAGAGTTGAAAGGATGAGCACCGTGCCGATGACCACGATCGTCGCGTCACCCTTGACGCCGGTCAGGGCCAAGCCGTTCTTCAGGAGCTGGATCATTGCGAGTCCAACCACCGTGCCCCAGATCGTGCCGACGCCTCCGAAGATGCTGGTGCCGCCGAGTACCACCGCCGCGATCACGTCGAGCTCATAGCCGATCCCCATGTCCGAGCGGGTCGTGGTTACGCGCGAGACGAGGACACAACCCGAAAGGCCGGCCATGAAGCCCGATAAAGTGTAGATGATCAGCTTGACGCGATCGACCGGCAAACCGGAAAAGCGCGCGGCGGTCTCGTTGTTGCCGATCGCATAGAGCGTCCGGCCGAAGGTGGTGCGATCAAGAACGATCGCCGAGACCACGATCGCGATCAGCAAGAGCCAGAGCTGCGCCGGCACGCCGAAGAGGTTTTCCTGCCCGATGAAGTAGAACCATTCCGGGTAGCCACGGACCGAACGCGCCTGGCTGATGCCCTCGGCAAGCCCGCGGTAGAGGGCGAGCGTCGCGATCGTCATGATCAGCGGCGGCACTTTCACCCGCGTGATGACGATCCCGTTGAGAAAGCCCGCCGCGGCACCGACGAGCAGCGAGAAGCAGATCGCCAGCGGCAAGGGGAAGCCAAAAGTCTTCCAGGAATAGCCGAGCAGGATCGCGCAGAGCCCGACGATCGAGCCGACCGAGAGATCGATGCCGCCGGTGATGATGATGAAGGTCATCGGCAGCGCAATCAGCCCGACCTCGGTTGTCAGCCTGCCCTGATTGAGCAGATTGTCGAGCGTCAGGAAGCGATTGTTCAAGCTGCCGAGCACGATCAACGCAATCAGCAGGATCACCGCGAGCATCGTCTCGTGGCGCAGCAGCCACCAGGGCACGACGCGCTTGGCGGTCTGGGGAAGGGGGATTTCGCTCATGGCGCTCATGCTCCGGCCATGCGTCGTCGCCGCAGAATATCGGCGATCACGGTCACGAGGATGAGCACGCCCTGGACCGCACGGATCCAGTAAGGCGAGATATCAATGAAGACCAGCGCGCTGGCGATCTCGGCGATCAGTACGGCGGCAAGCGTCGATCCGACCACCGTGCCGACGCCGCCGAGGATGCTGACGCCTCCGACGACCGACGCGGTGATGATCGTCAGCTCGAGATTGGGCGGCACGGTCGACTGGATGACGCGTAGCTGCGTCGCATAGAGCAGGGCGGCTGCCCCGGCAAAGAAGCCATGCAGCGCGAAGACCATGACGATCGTGCGCGGCTGCGAAATGCCGCAAAGCCGTGCCGCTTCGGCGTTGCCGCCGACGGCGTAGATGGCGCGGCCCGAGGCCGAATAGCGCATCCACAATGCTGCCAGGATCGTCACCAGGATCATGAGAAAGACGGGAAACGGCAGCACACCGAAGATTTCGATATCGGCGAGGTGGAAACTGTCGGGCAGGTCGGTGATCCATTTGCCGCCGGTGACGCTGATCAGGCCGCCTTTGAGGATCGACAGCATGCCGAGCGTCACCACGATCGCCGGAATGCGCAGATAGGCGATGATGACGCCCTGCAAGGCCATCACGAGGATGCCGGCAACGAGCGCTGCCAGCCAGGCGACCACGATCGGCGCACCGTTCACGGCCAGAGTGCCGCTGATCGTCGCCAGGACGCCGATCAGCGCGCCGACGGAAATATCGATGTTGCCGGAAACGATCACCATCGACATGCCGACTGCGGCGACTGCGATATAGGCATTGCCGAGCAGCACGTCGGAAAGATTGCGTGCCGCCAGGAAGCGCGGATTGTAAAGGCCGACGGCGATGGCGAGGCCGATCACCGCAATTGCGAGCAGAGCTTCCTGCGAGGCAAGCACCTTCAGCCGCCGCCGCGGATCAGCCTCGGCGCCGGTTAAGGTCACCGCCGTCATGCCGCTTTCTCCGCGTTGTCATGACTGCCCATCATCGCTGCGCCGATCGACTCCTGGGTTGCTTCTTCGCGCGAGAATTCGGCTACGATACGGCCTTCGCGCATTACGAGGACGCGGTCGCTCATGCCGAGCACCTCCGGCAGCTCGCTCGAGATCATCAGGATGGCGAGCCCCTGGGCCGCAAGTTCGCCCATAAGCCGATGGATCTCTGCCTTGGCGCCTACATCGATGCCACGCGTCGGCTCGTCGAGGATCAACAGCTTCGGCCCGTTGGCGAGCCATTTGCCGAGCACGATCTTCTGCTGGTTGCCGCCGGACAGCTTGCCTGCGATCTGCTCGGGCGAACTCGTCTTGACGGCAAAGCGCTTGATGCCGTCGCCGGCCAGCTTGCGCTCGGCGCCGCGATCGATGAAGCCGCCGAATGCGACTTTGCCGAGCGCGGCGAGGCTGAAGTTCTCGCGCACGGTCATCGGCCGCACCAAGCCCTGCGTGCCGCGATCCTCGGGAACGTAGGCGACGCCCAAGGACCGTGCCTGGGCGGGCGAGCGGATGTCGACCGTCTGTCCGGCGATCCGGATTTCGCCGTCTTCGGCTGGCGTGACGCCGAAAATGGTTTGCGCCAGCTCGCTGCGACCCGAGCCGACGAGGCCGGCAAGGCCGACGATCTCGCCGGCGCGCACCGTGAGCGAAACTCGCCTCGTCAGCGGCCGTCGTTCGAGATCCTTCACCTCGAGCACCGGCTTGCCGATCGGAACCGTGATCTTCGGGAACAGGCTTTCGATCCTGCGGCCGACCATCAATTGCACCAGTTCGGCAGCGTCCGTGTCGGCGACGCGCTTGGTCGCGACATGGGCGCCATCGCGCAGCACGGTGACGCGATCGGCGATGGCGAAAATCTCATCGAGCCGATGGCTGATGTAGATCACGGCGACCCCGCGCGCTTTCAGCTTGCGCACGATGTCGAAGAGCCGCGTGACGTCGTACTCGGTCAGGGCGGCGGTCGGCTCGTCCATGATCAGGATGCGCGCATCCTGCGACAGCGCGCGCAGGATTTCGACGCGCTGGCGATTGCCGACGCTGAGCGAGCCGACGATGCGGTCGGCCCGCAGGTCATGAATCTCGAGCGAGGCGAGCAGCGCGTTCGTCTTCTCCCGCATCGCCCGCCAGTCGATCCGGCGCAGGCCCGCGCGTGGCGCATGCCCCATGAAGATGTTCTCGGCAACGGTGAGCTCCGGAAACAGCAGCAGCTCCTGATAGATCGTGGCGATTCCGGCGCGCCTTGCATCGTCCGGCCGCGCGAGGTCGACCGGCTTGCCGTCCACGAGAACTTGGCCGCGATCGGGCGGGAACACGCCCGAAACGATCTTGATCAGCGTCGACTTGCCGGCGCCGTTCTCGCCGAGCAGGGCGTGGACTTCGCCTTTGGCAGCGTCGAACGAGACGCCGGACAGCGCCCGAACGCCCGGAAAGGACTTCTCGATCACGCGCACCGATAGAAGCGGCGCCGCGGAAGTTTCACTGTGCGCATCCGTTGTCATGGTCACGCCGCCGCATGGGTTTGAGCGCCTGCATCGACGACAACAACGCGGATGCCGTGCGCGCGGAGCATGTCGAGTGCGTCGCTCGGCGCATCGGAATCGGTGATCAACGTATCGATGCGCGAGAGGGGGCAGACGACGAGGCTGCCGCGCGAGACGAATTTCGAGGAATCGGCGAGCACGATCAGCTTGTCGGCACGCTTCAGCAGTTTCGATTCGGCGCGGGCGAGCAGGGGATCGCCCTCGATCACGCCAAGTGCTCCGATCGAGATCGCACTCATGAACATCCGCGTCGCCGAATAGTGCTGGATCGCATCCTCTTCAAAGGGCGATACGATCATGCCCTGCTCACGATAGACCTCGCCGCCCGGCAAGGCGACGCGGCATTTCGACGTGTGGATCAGCGTGTCGGCGAGCAGATAGGAATTGGTCAACACCTTCAGGCGGCGCTCGCGCAGATACTCGCCCATCTGGTACGTCGTCGTGCCGCCGTTGATGATGATCGTTTCGCCATCCGCGCATAGCGCGACCGCCGCTTTCGCAATGGCGCGCTTGGCGTCGATATTGAGCGTCTGGCTGACATCGAAGGAGCGGGTGGCAAGGGAGAGGACGTCGCCCGGTGCGTTGGCCACGTTCGGCAGGGCTTCGAGCCCGCCGTGCACCCTTATCGCGACGCCTTGCTCGGCGAGCCTTGCGAAATCGCGCCGTATCGAGGCCTCGGAGACGCCGGTCGCACGGCAAGCGTCGGCGATGCGCACCAGCGATCGCTCGCGCAAGAGCGCTTTGATGACCTGCCAGCGTTCCCGCTCGTGCACGTCGTCCTCCCTTTTGCCTGCAAATAGGTCACGCTCTCGACCAGTGGTCAACTCTAAACCGTCAAATTCGCTCAATATCGCGCCGCATCAATCATATTGCGTCGCGATGATGAGCGTGGATGATTGACCGTGATCGAAGGCCTGACATAAGCTGCCTGAAGATAAAGCACAGGGAGAACGCCCCATGAGCGAGGTCGCGGCCACGCCCCTGCCAAATCTATGGGACGACGCGATCGCCGCCGGGCTCGATGAAGCGGGTCAGTTGCTGTACCGCTCGAATCTGCTCGGGGCCGATCTGCGCATCACCAATTTCGGCGGCGGTAATACCTCGGCCAAGATCGAGATGAAGGATCCGCTGACGCGGGCAAACACACGCGTGCTCTGGGTCAAAGGTTCGGGCGGAGATCTCGGCTCGATGAAGCGTGATGGCTTTTCGACGCTGTATCTCGACAAGCTGGAGAGCCTGAAAGGCCTCTATCGCGGCCTCGCCCATGAGGACGAGATGGTCGCCTTGTTCAATCACTGTACCTTCGATCTCAATCCGCGCGCGACCTCGATCGATACGCCGTTGCATGCCTTCGTGCCGCACCGGCATGTCGATCACGTTCATGCCGATGCTGTCATCGCCATCGCCGCCTCGGTCGATGCCGAGCGTCTGACCCGCGAGGTTTTCGGCGGCAAGCTCGGCTTTCTGCCATGGCAGCGTCCCGGGTTCGATCTTGGCCTGAAGCTCGGCGAGATGGCCGCGCGCCATCCCGACTATGTCGGCGTGGTTCTCGGGGGGCACGGGCTCTTCACCTGGGCCGAGACGTCCAAAGCCTGCTACGAAATGACGTTGCGCGTGATTCAGCAGGCTGCCGATTGGCTCGCGGCGCATGAGCGGAAGCCCGCTTTCGGCGGCGTCAAGGTCCAAACTGCCTCGCCGGAAAGACGTCACGCGATCGCGGCGAGGCTGATGCCGCTCATCCGCGGCAAGATCTCCACCGACGAGCGCAAGATCGGCCATTTCACCGATGCCCCGGAAGTGCTGGAGTTCGTCAATTCGAGCGCGCTGACGAAGCTGGCGCCGCTCGGCACCTCCTGTCCGGATCACTTTCTTCGCACCAAGATCCGGCCATTGCTGCTGCCCTACGATCCCGCGCGCGACAATCTCGACGAGGTGATCGCCGGCCTCGACGACGTTCTCGCCGCTTACCGGCGCGACTACGCCGGCTACTACGAGCGCTGCAAGCATCCGGACTCGCCGGCCATGCGCGATCCCAACGCGATCGTGTATCTCGTTCCCGGAATCGGCATGTTCACCTTTGCCAGGGACAAGGCGACGGCGCGTATCGCCTCCGAGTTTTACGTCAACGCGATCAACGTCATGCGCGGCGCCTCTGGCGTCAGCGCCTATGTGGGCCTTGCCGAGCAGGAGGCGTTCAACATCGAATACTGGCTGCTGGAAGAGGCCAAACTCCAGCGCATGCCCAAGCCGAAATCGCTCGCCGGGCGGATCGCCTATGTGACCGGCGGCGCCGGCGGCATTGGCGGGGCGACCGCACAGCGGCTGCTCGGCGAGGGTGCTTGCCTCGTCATTGCCGATATCGACGAGAAGGCGCTGGGCGAGCGCGTTGCGGCGATCACGCAACGCCAGGGTCGCGACGCGGCGATCGGTGTGAAGCTTGATGTGACCGACGAGGCGGCGGTGGTCGCCTCGTTCGAGGAAACCACGCGTGCCTTTGGCGGTGTCGATATCGTCGTCTCGAATGCCGGGATCGCCTCGGCCTCGCCTGTCGAGGACACGAGTTTGGGACTGTGGCAGAAGAACATGGACATTCTCGCCACTGGCTATTTCCTCGTCTCGCGCGAGGCGTTCCGTCTGATGCAGCGCCAGAACATCGGCGGCGCCATCGTCTTCGTCGCCTCGAAGAATGGTCTCGCCGCTTCGGCTGGCGCATCGGCCTATTGCGCCGCCAAGGCATCGGAGATCCATCTCGCCCGCTGCCTGGCGCTGGAAGGCGCGGCGCATGGCATCCGCGTCAACACGGTCAATCCGGATGCGGTGCTGCGCGGCTCGAAGATCTGGGAAGGCGAGTGGCGTCAGCAGCGTGCGGCGTCCAACAAGGTCACCGAAGACCAGCTCGAAGAGGTCTACCGCCAGCGCTCGATGCTCAAACTGTCGGTTTTCCCCGAGGATATCGCCGAAGGTGTCTACTTCTTCGCGTCCGACCTTTCGGCCAAATCGACCGGCAACATCCTCAATGTCGATGCCGGCAACGCCCAGGCCTTCACAAGATGAGCGCCCCGTTCTCGATCAGCGCCGATCTCATCGCCGACCAGAACGCGCGGCTCGAAGACGCGACCACCGAAGACTATGAGGCCCTGAAGCGCGCGCTCGCGCGGCACGGGATCGATGCGGAAGCGCTGGTGCAGAAGGTCATGGCCTTCGGCGTCGCCATACCGACCTGGGGCGTCGGCACAGGCGGCACGCGATTTGCCCGCTTCCCAGGACCGGGTGAGCCGCGCAACGTCTTCGAGAAGATCGACGATTGTGCCGTGATCCAGCGATTGGCGCGAGCGACTCCGACCATTTCGCCGCATATTCCCTGGGACAGGGTCGACGACTATGCCGCCTTGCGCGAACAGGCCTCGACGCACGGCCTTGCCTTCGACGCGGTCAATTCCAACACGTTTCAGGATCAGCCGGGGCAGGAGCTTTCGTACAAGTTCGGCTCGCTGTCGCATACCGATGCGCGCGTGCGCGCGCAGGCCGTCGCGCACAACATCGAATGCATCGAGATCGGCCGCAAGCTCGGGTCGAAGGCGCTGACCGTTTGGATCGCCGACGGCTCGAACTTTGCCGGTCAATCGAATCTGACCAGAGCGCTCGACCGCTATATCGTCGCGATGCGCGAGATTGTCGCGGCACTCCCCGCCGACTGGCGGGTGTTCCTCGAGCACAAGCTCTACGAGCCAGCGTTCTACTCGACCGTGATCTCGGATTGGGGGTCGAGTTTTGCCGTTGCGCAGGAGCTCGGGCCCAAGGCGTATTGCCTCGTCGATCTCGGCCATCATGCGCCGAACGTGAATATCGAGCAGATCGTTGCCCGGCTTGTTCGCTTCAACAAGCTCGCAGGCTTTCATTTCAACGATTCAAAATATGGTGACGACGATCTCGACAGCGGCTCGGTCGAGCCGTTCCGGCTGTTTCTCGTCTTCAACGAGCTGATCGACGCCGAGCGCCGCAAGGCGGATGGGTTCGCGCCCGCCTATATGATCGACCAGTCGCATAACGTGACCGATCCGATCGAGAGCCTGATGCAGTCGGCAATCGAGCTGCAGCGCGCTTATGCGCAGGCACTGATCGTCGATCGCGCGGCGCTCGAAGCAGCGCAAGAAGCGAATGATGCTCTCGGTGCGCATCTCGAATTGAAGCGCGCCTTCACGACCGACGTCTCGCCGCTGCTCGCGATTGCCCGCCTGCGCGCCGGCGGTGCGATCGCGCCGATCATGGCCTATCGCGCATCAGGTTATCGCGCGCAAAAGGCGAAGGAGCGTCCCGCCATCGCCGGGACGTCGGCGGGAATCGTGTAGGCGAGGGGCTCGCTTCCGCCGTCACAGCTTCCGCAGCGCCAGACCGCCATCGACATGGATGACATCTCCTGTCGAATAGCCGAGCTGGCCCGTCGCCAAGGTGGCGACGGCTTTTCCGATATCCTCGGGCTCACCCCAGCGCTTGATGGGCGTGAGACCCTCGCCAATGAGCCGGTCATACTTGTCCCGGGCTACGGCAGTCATTTGCGTTCGGATGATCCCGGGCCGAATCTCGTAGGACCCGATGCCGTGATCGGCAAGCCGGATCGCGAAAAGCCGGGCCATCATGGACAAGCCCGTCTTGGAGACGCAGTACTCGCCGCGGTCAGTCGAGGCGAATTCAGCATTGATCGACGAAATCGTGATGATGCTGCGAAAGTGGTGCGATCTCGCGCCGATCATCCGACGCGCCACCTCCTGGGTCAGAAAGAAGGGGCCGCGCAGGTTGATACTCATAACGCGGTCATAGCTCTCCGGCGTCATCTTCAGGAGATCGTCGCGGACGCTCACGGATACACCGGCATTGTTGACGAGGCAGTCGATGCCGCCAAAGGCATTCCAGGCCGCGTCCACGAATCGATCGTGCTGTTCGACCTGCGAAATATCCAGGCTGATGGCTTTTGCGTCTCCGCCTGTTTCGCGGATGGCTGCCAGCGTCTCGTCGAGTTCTTCCGAGCCTGGAAGATCATTCACGATGATCGAGAAGCCGGCTCTCGATAGTGCGAGCGCGATAGCGCGGCCAATGCCGCGCCCCGCTCCCGTCACCAAAGCGCTGGGTCGTTGCTGATCGCCCATATCGGTGTCCCTCCATGCGCTCGAGCCCAAGCGAACGGGCATCGTCGGGTTTGGAACGTTCTATAATATGAAGGGCCAGATGTTCGAGGCCAATTTTGCGCATTTGCAGCAATTTTGAGGTCTTGCGTACCAAGAGGAATGGGAGTATTGGAACGTTCCAAAATAGGGAGGTTCGCGAAGAGCATGGCGCGTGCGGGGCACAAATCTCGTGCGGTGACGATCCTCGACATTGCCAAGTCGGCGGGCGTGTCGAAATCGACCGTGTCGCTTGTGCTCAAGCGGAGTCCTCTCGTCAGAGAGGAAACGCGCCAGCGCGTGGCGGGGGCGATGGATGCTCTCGGCTACGTCTACAATCGCGGTGCTGCAAGCTTGCGCCGCGCGAGGGCCGACATCGTCGGAATGGTCATCAATGATCTGTCGAACCCGTTTTTTGCCGAGCTTGCCATTGGCATCGAGCGAGCCCTGCAAAACTCCGGGTTTGTTCCGTTCATCGCCAATACGGCCGAGAGCGTCGTTCGGCAGGCCGAGGTGGTGCGCTCGATGCGGGAGCATGGCGCCGCCGGCCTGATCCTTTGTCCGGCACTCGACACCGACGTGGCGGAGATCTCGCGGCTCGAGGCACGTCTGCCCATCGTGCTCGCGATCCGGCGGATCATCGGGACCCGGGCCTCGCTGGTGGTTTCCGACAATCTGGCTGGCGCAAAGCGGGCGACCGAGCATCTCATCGAGCTCGGCCATCGCGACATCGCTTTCGTCGGCGGTGTCGGCCGGATGGTCGTCTTCCAGGACCGTGTCTCCGGGTTTGAGCGGGCTATGGAGCAGGCGCGACTTGACGTCGAGCCCGCGCGGATCATCGAGAGCATGCCGACGAAGGATGGCGGCTTCGAAGCCATGAAGCGCCTGCTGTCGGCGGAGAGGCGACCGACGGCGGTGGTTTGCTTCAACGACGTCGTGGCCATCGGCGCGATGTTGGCGATCGCGCGGCAGGGGCTGACCGTCGGGCGCGATGTTGCCGTCGTCGGTTTCGACGATACCGCCGAGGCGCGTCATGTCTCTCCCGCTCTGACTACCGTGTCGGTCGATGCCGGCAGTCTCGGAGAACGCGCCGCGCAGATGCTTCTGAGGCAGATCAACGAGGGCGAGCGTCGTCTCGAGAGTTACGTGGGCGAAGCCCGGTTGGTCGTTCGGGAGAGTTGTGGAGCGGCATTCAAGCGGAGGATCGCATCGTGAGTGGCCTGCGTTGGGGATTGATCGGTGCAAGCACGATCGCGCGCGAGTGGATGATCGGGGCCATCCGAGAGGCGGGCGGCGAGGTGGTGGCCGTGATGAGCGGCGATCCGGAGAGAGCGCAGCGATTTGCCGGCGAGAACGGGATCACGACGGCAACGACGGACCTCGAGGCGCTGCTCGCAAGCAGTATCGATGCGGTCTACATCTCGACAACGAACGAGCATCATTGTTCGCAAACGCTGGCCGCAGCGGCGGCCGGCAAGCACGTGCTCTGCGAAAAGCCGCTTGCGCTGAACTTGGCGGACGCCAGGCGAATGGTCGCGGCCTGCCGGGCGGCAGGCGTGCAGATGGGGACGAACCATCATTTGCGCAACGCCGCCACCCATCGCGCAATTCATGCTGCGATCAAGGCGGGCCATATCGGCAAGCCGCTGTTCGCCCGCGTGTTTCACGCGGTCTACCTTCCGCCGCATCTGCAGGGCTGGCGGATCGAGCGGCCGGAGGCGGGGGGCGGTGTGGTGCTCGATATCACCGTTCATGACGCCGACACCATGCGTTTCGTGCTCGACGAGGAACCCGTCGCCGTAAGCGCGATGACCTCGCGCGGTGGCATGGGCCAGGCGGGTCTCGAAGACGGTATCATGGGCGTGGTCCGCTTCGAAAGCGGCCTGCTTGCCCAGTTCCACGACGCCTTCACGACCAGGTACGCGGTGACGGGCTTCGAGGTCCATGGCGAAGAGGGGGCACTGATCGGAACCGACTGCATGACCCAACAGCTAAAGGGCGAAGTCTTGCTGCGGACCAGGGACGGCGAGAGACGGCTCTCGATCGCGCACGAGAATCTCTATCTGCGGGCGGTGCGCCTGTTCGGCGATGCGGTTGCGGGCCGCGGGGCGCCGTCGGCTACGGGCGAGGATGGAATCAAGTCCTTGAGCGTTGCGTTGTCGGCGCGCGAGGCCGCGCGAACAGGACACGAGACTTCCATCGATCTGACGACCTGAGGCGGATATGGCACGAACGAAGGTCTTGAGCGCTTCGGATGCGGCCCATCTGATACCCGACGGCGCCGTCGTGACGGTCTCCTCGTCGTCCGGGCTGGGCTGTCCGGATGCGGTGCTCGCCGCCATCGGCGCAAGATTTGATGCCGAGGGCCATCCGCGCAACCTCACGACGCTGCATCCGATCGCTGCCGGCGACATGTGGGGCGTCAAAGGCATCGATCACATCGCAAAGCCGGGATGCCTCACGAAGGTCCTGGCCGGCTCTTATCCGTCCGGTCCGTCCTCGGCTGCCCCCCCTGCGATCTGGGAGATGATCTCGGGGGACACCATTCCCGCCTACAACGTGCCGTCGGGAATTCTGTTCGACATGCATCGCGAAGCCGCTGCGAAGCGCCCGGGTGTGCTCACCAAGGTCGGCATGGACACCTTCGTCGATCCGATGCGCGAAGGCTGCGCGATGAACGCCAAGGCCGCCGCCGAACCGATCGTCAGTCGCGTGAACTTCGCCGACGAGGACTGGTTGTTCTTCCCCAGCATCGTCCCGCAGGTCGCGATCATTCGCGCCACCACCGCGGACGAGCGCGGCAACCTCTCCTATGAGCACGAGGGAGGCATTCTCGGGCCGCTCGATCAGGCGCTGAGCGTGCGAAACAATGGCGGCCTCGTGATCGCGCAGGTCAAGCGCCTTGCGGCTGCCGGCACCTTGCGGCCCCACGACGTCGTCGTGCCCGGCGTGCTCGTCGACGTGATCGTCGTGGCGCCGGACCAGCTGCAGACCACGAACACGCCCTATGAGCCCGCGATTTCCGGCGAGATCTTTCGGCCAATCGCCTCGTTCGAGACGCCGAAATTCGATGTCGGCAAGGCCATCGCGCGGCGCGTTGCGATGGAGCTTCGTGATGGCGACGCCGTCAACATCGGGTTCGGCATTTCGGCCAACGTCCCGCGTATTCTGATCGAGGAAGGCCGGCACGGTGCGGTCACCTGGGTGATCGAGCAGGGCGCCATCGGCGGCGTTCCGCTGCTCGATTTCCAGTTTGGCTGCGCGTCCAATGCCGAGGCCATCGTCCAGTCGCCGCATCAATTCACCTATTTCCAGGGCGGCGGCTTCGACATGTCGCTGCTCTCGTTTCTGCAGATCGACCGCTCGGGCTCGGTCAACGTTTCGAAGCTCGGCCTCCGTCCCCATGTGACGGCCGGGGCCGGCGGCTTTGTCGATATCACGGCGCGGGCCAAGCGCATCGTGTTCTCGGGTTACTTCACCGCGGGCGCGGGCCTCGAACTCGCCGACGGCTCGTTGCGGATTGCCAGGGAAGGGAAGGTCAGGAAGCTCGTCAACGAGGTTGAGCAGGTGTCCTTCTCGGGCAGGCGGGCCGTCGCGCAGGGGCAGGAGATCGTCTACGTCACCGAACGCTGCGTCCTGAGGCTCGAGCTCGAGGGTATCACCGTCGTCGAGATTGCGCCCGGTGTTGACTTGCAGCGTGACGTGCTTGCACAATCGGAATTCCCATTGCGAGTGGCGGGCAATCTCAAGTTGATGCCGGCCGTGCTGTTCCGTCCCGAACCGATTGGCCTCGAATTGCGGAGGGCAGCTTGAGCCCATTTGTCGAATTGACCTTCCACGGATCGATTGCCCGGCTCGGCCTCAAGCGCCCCGACAAACTCAATGCGCTTGATCGCGACATGGTCGAGGCGCTTGGCGAGGCGGCGCGGGCCATCGAGGCCTCGCGCGAGACTCGCGCGGCGATCCTGTTCGGCGAAGGCAAGGCATTTTGCGCCGGCGGCGACATTGCGGCCTGGGGCGATTTGCCCGCGCTCGACATGTGGCGCGATTGGACGCGCGCGGGCCATCGCGCCTTCGAGGCGCTGGCGCGCTTGCGGGTGCCGCTCATTGCCGCGCTTACCGGCCACGCCTTCGGCGGCGGACTGGAGCTTGCCGCGGTGGCCGACCTGCGCATCGCCGAACGCGGCATCAAGCTCGGACTTCCGGAGACGGGATTGGGCATGGCGCCCGGCTGGTCTGGAACGCAGCGCCTGGTTCGCCGCTTTGGCGCCTCGGTGGTGCGCCGTATGGCGCTCACGGGATGTCTTTTCACGGCCGAGGAAGGCTGCAAGCTCGGTCTGGTGGACGAGGTGACCGATGGCGGCCAAGCGCTGATGCGCGCCGAAAGTCTGGCCTCCGACGTTGCCGCGCGCGGGCCGCTCGCCGTGCAGATCGTCAAGGCCATGATCAATGCGGCCGAAGGGGAGGACAGGGATGCTCCCATCGAAGGGCTTGCCGGCGCGCTCACCGCCACCACAAATGATCTCGCCGAGGGCGTTGCTGCCTTCAAGGGCAAGCGCACGCCCCATTTTGTTGGACACTAGGAAAGGAGCTTTGAAAGCGAGCCGCTTCGAGCGGGTTCGGCGGCAACCGCGGACGACGACAATAGAACAATAAAGAGATTCAAGAGCCTCTCGAACAGGCCTCTCGAAACGGTGCCGGACCGCTTCCGGCAGGAAACGACCAAAAAAAGGGAAGGGACACGCGTATGAAGTTCCGCGCATTTCTGATCTCGACGGCTTTGACTGCCGTCACCATCAGCTATGGGACGCTGGCGCACGCGGCGGACGTCAAGGAAGTGCAGATGCTGCATTGGTGGACGTCAGGTGGCGAAGCGGCCGCGCTCGACGTCATCAAGCAGGCCGTCGCCAAACAGGGATACGCCTGGAAGGACGTGCCGGTCGCCGGTGGCGGCGGTGGCGCGGCAATGACCACGCTGAAAGCCAATGTCGCCGCGGGCAATCCGCCGACGGCATCGCAGATCCTCGGCTACTACGCGCTCGAATACGCCGAGCAAGGTTCGCTCGCCGATATCTCCAAGCTTGCCGATAAGGAAGGCTGGGACAAGCTCATTCCGGCGGCGCTGCAGAAGTTCGCCAAGAGCAACGGCAAATGGGGCGCCGTTCCGGTCAACATCCACTCCGTCAACTGGATCTGGCTGAACAAGGCCGTCATGGAGAAGATTGGCGGCACTGAGCCGAAGAGCTTCGATGAATTCGTCGCGCTGCTCGACAAGGCGAAAAAGGCCGGCGTCGTCCCGCTCGCGCTCGGCGGCCAACCCTGGCAGGAAGCGACGATGTTCGACTCGATCGTCGCCTCGACCGGCGGCACCGACTTCTACAAGAAGGCGTTCGTGGACCTCGACGAGGGCGCGCTCAAGTCGGACACGATGAAGAAGGCGTTCGACAACCTCGCCAAGCTGCGCGATTATGTCGACCCGAACTACACTGGTCGCGATTGGAACCTGGCCACTGCGATGGTGATCAAGGGCGACGCGCTCGTGCAGGTGATGGGCGACTGGGCCAAGGGCGAGTTCGCTGCAGCCCACAAGGAAGCCGGCAAGGATTTCCTCTGCTATCGCTTCCCGGGGACGGACGGGTCGGTGTTCTATAACTCCGACATGTTCGCCTTCTTCAAGGTCCCGGCGGATCGCCAGGCGGCGCAGCTTGCGCTCGCGGAGGTGACGATAAGCCCCGAAGTCCAGTCGGCGTTCAACGTCATCAAGGGCTCGGTGCCGGCGAGACTGGACGTTTCGGATGCGGCCTTCGACATCTGCGGAAAGAAGGGCATCGCGGACGTCAAGGCGGCCAACGCAAATGGTACGTTCTTCGGCTCGCTGGCCCAGAACTACGCGCAGCCGCCGGCCATCGCCACGGCGTACTACGATGTCGTGACGAAGTTCATGCACGGCGGGATCAAGACGTCGGACGTCGCCGTGACCGAACTCGTGAAAGCGATCAACGCCGCCAAGTAATGGCCAAGCGGCTCCTCTCCCGTTTGCGTTGATCTTCAAACGGGAGAGGGCGCCGAACTCGAGGTCGTCGCCCTGCCTGCGTCGCCGCCTTCGGCTCGTCGCGGCGAGGCGTGGCTTTCGGAGGATCATCATGACCGCAATGACCGAACGCGAGGCGGCAACCGAGACGACAAAGCGTCGGCTCGGACCATCTCTGCGTGGAAGGCTTCAGGACTGGCTGCCAAGGCTTGTGCTGGCGCCGTCATTCCTGCTCGTGCTGGTCTTCGTCTACGGCTTCAATCTCTGGACCCTGTTTCTGTCGTTCACGAGCTCGAAGGCGTTTCCGACCACAAACCTCATCGGCTTTACCAACTATGTGAGGCTGTGGAACTGGACCTTCGAGACCGATCCGCCGTCGAACTGGTACACCGCCCTCGTCAACATGGGTCTGTTCGGCGGCCTCTATATCTTCTTCTGCCTGTTCCTCGGTTTGCTGCTGGCGATCCTGCTTGATCAGAAGATTCGCGGCGAAGGTATCCTGCGGCCGATCTATCTCTATCCTTTGGCGCTCTCGTTCATCGTCACCGGCACGGCCTGGAAGCTGTTCCTGGATCCGCGCATCGGGCTTGAGAACGCCTTGCACGATTGGGGATGGACCAGCTTCCATTTCGACTGGGTGGTCGATCCTAAGATGATGATCTATTGCGTCGCGATTGCCGGCATCTGGCAGAGCTCTGGTTTCGTCATGGCGATGTTTCTCGCCGGGCTTCGTGGTGTCGATGGCGAAATCCTCAAGGCGGCGCAGATCGACGGTGCCTCGACCTACCAGGCCTATCGCCGCATCGTCATCCCGATCATCCGCCCGGTCTTCTTCTCGGCCCTGATCGTGCTGGCCCATATGGCGATCAAATCCTACGACCTCGTGCTCTCGGTGACCGGCAAGAACCCCGGCGGCGCCGCGGAGCTGCCGTCAACCTTCATGTATTCCTATACGTTTACGCGCAACCAGATGGCGATCGGATCGGCCAGCGCTGTGATCATGCTGATGACGATCGCCGCGATCATGGTTCCCTACATCTACTCCGAAACCAGGGAGCAGAACCGATGAGCGCCGCCGATCTGGTCACGTCAGCGCCGTCGCGCCGTGGTCCGGGCCATTCTCGGACGACGCGGATCGTCATCTATGGGCTGCTGTTTCTCTTTGCGCTCGTCTATCTCGTGCCGCTCGTCGTCATGGTGATGACGTCGCTCAAGCCGCTGGACGAGGTCACGGGCGGCAACATGTTCGCTCTCCCGCGGCACCTGACGTTCGCGCCCTGGTCCGTGGCATGGGGCGAGGCACGCATCGGGGTATCCGAGACGCGCGGGATCAGTGGCTATTTCTTCAATTCTGTGAAGATGGTCGTGCCGGCGGTCCTGATCTCGACCTTGCTCGGCGCATTGAACGGTTACGTCCTGACCAAGTGGAGCTTTCCCGGCCACAAGCTTGTGTTCGGGATGATGCTGTTCGCCTGCTTCATCCCGTTCCAGTCAGTCATCATTCCGATGGCCGTGATCCTCGGTATGCTCGGCCGCATCGGGGTCGATCTCGCTGATCTGACCGGCTGGTCGTTCGGTCTCGGCAACGCGACGGTCAATCTGGTGATCGTGCACGTCATCTATGGTCTGGGATTCACGACCCTGTTCTTCCGCAACTATTATGCGGCGTTTCCGTCCGAACTCGTCAAGGCCGCCATGATCGACGGTGCGAGCTTCTTCCAGATCTTCCGCCGGATCCTGCTGCCGAACTCCACGCCGATCATCATCGTCACCGTGATCTACCAGTTCACCAATATCTGGAACGATTTCCTGTTCGGCTCGACCTTCGCGGCCGGCGATACGGCGCCGATGACGGTCGCGCTCAACAATCTCGTCAACACCTCGACGGGCGTGGTCGAGTACAACGTCAACATGGCGGCCGCGATCATCGCCGCCGCGCCGACGCTGCTCGTCTATGTCATTGCCGGTCGATATTTTGTCCGCGGCCTGATGGCTGGCGCCGTAAAGGGATGAAGAGATGGCCACGCTCGAGATCAGCTCGCTTCGCAAACGCTTCGGCACGATCGAGGTTCTGAAGGGGATCGATATCACGCTCGAGAAGGGCGGCTTTCTGGTGCTGGTTGGTCCGTCCGGCTGCGGCAAGTCGACCCTGCTCAACACCATTGCGGGCCTGGAGGGCATCTCTTCGGGTGAGATCCGCATCGGCGGCGCTGTCGTCAATGATCTGCACCCGTCGAAGCGGGACATCGCAATGGTGTTCCAGTCCTACGCGCTCTATCCGAACATGTCGGTCGCCGAAAACATCGGGTTTGGCATGGAGATGCGCGGTGTGCCGAGAGCGGAGCGCGACAAGGCGGTGGCCGGAGTCGCCAAGACCCTCCAGATCGAACATCTCCTGTCGCGCCGGCCGAGCCAGCTTTCCGGTGGGCAGAGGCAGCGCGTTGCCATGGGACGGGCGCTTGTCAGGCGGCCCAGTGTCTTTCTGTTCGACGAGCCGCTGTCGAACCTCGATGCCAAATTGCGCGTCGACATGCGGGTCGAGATCAAGCGCCTGCACCAGACGACCGGCACGACGATCGTTTATGTCACGCACGATCAGATCGAGGCCATGACGCTGGCGACGAAGATCGCAGTACTGAAAAATGGCGAACTGCAGCAGGTGGGAAGCCCGAGCGAGATCTATAATCGTCCCGCCAACATGTTCGTCGCGGACTTCATGGGATCGCCGGCGATGAACTTGCTGGAGGGTACCATCACGCAGGCGGACGGCCAGCAGCGGATCGCACTCGCACGCAAGGACGGGTCATCGATCATGCTGCCCGTGCCGGCGAGTGCCGATGCTGCCGGGCTAAAGGACGATGCCAAGGTGATCTTCGGCATTCGTCCCGAGGCCGTGAACGATGACGAAAGCATGGACCGCAACGCCAGATCGGTTGTCCGGTTCGATGCCAATGTGGAGATCATCGAGCCTGCCGGATCGGATACTTACGTCGTCATCCGGGTCGCGGGCAAGGAGATGACCGCTCGCATGCGAGCGGATACTGACATTCGGCGCGGGCAACCGCACACTTTCGCGTTCAACCTCGACAAGGCGGTGCTGTTCGATCCAGAGACGACACGCCGCATCTGATCGAACGCTGCGAGAGCTGCATGAAGATCACGCAGACAGTCGATGTCCTCGTCATCGGATCGGGGATGGGTGGTGCGACCTTTGCCGCGGGTCTGGCACCGACAGGTGCAAGGATATTGATCCTGGAACGCGGCCAGCGACTGCTCGACTGCGAGGCCGCGCGAGACGCGAGGGCGATCTTCCAGCGTGGGGTTTTCCGGCCGCAGGAGTCCTGGCTCGATGGGGCAGGGAAGGCCTTCAACCCCGGTAACTACTATTACGTCGGCGGCAACACCAAGCTCTACGGGGCGGTGCTGATCCGCTACCGCGCGGAGGACTTCGCTCCCATCGCGCATCGCGACGGGACGACGCCGGGCTGGCCGTTCAGCTATGGCGAACTGGAGCCGTGGTACACCCGCGCGGAGCAGCTCTACAACGTGCGTGGTGCGCTCGGAGACGATTCCTCGGAGCCGTTTCACTCGGCGCCTTATCCATTCGGCCCCGTGCCGGATGAGCCGGCGATATCAGCGGTGCGGCAGCGGCTCAAGAAGATCGGGCTCAATCCGTTTTCATTGCCGCTCGGCATCGACATCGAGACATGGCTCAAACGCGCCAAGACGCCCTGGGATGCATTCCCGGATGCCGGGCACGGCAAGATGGATGCCGAGTCCTGCGGGCTTGCCAGTGCTCTCGCCCATGACAATGTCGAATTGCGTGAAGGTGCACAGGTCGAGCGCCTTGTCGTCGAACCGGACGGCAAACGCATCGCCGGCGTCGAGGTCATCCAGGCCGGTGAGCGGACCATGATCGGCGCCGACCTCGTCGTGCTCGCGGCTGGCGCCGTCAATTCGGCCGCGCTGCTTCTGCGCTCGTCACAGGCCGGCATCGCAAACCGCTCCGACGCGGTCGGCCGCTACTTCATGAACCACAACGCCTCGGCCGTGCTGGCGATCGACCCGCGCGTCGTCAACGACTCGGTCTACCAGAAGACGATCGGCATCAATGATTTCTATCTCGATGATGGACACGGCGGACCGCCGCTCGGCAACATCCAGTTGCTGGGACGCGTGACCGCGCCAATTCTGAAGGCCAACATGCCGCTCATGCCGGAACTGGCGCTGGGTCTGATGAGCCGTCACGCGGTCGACTGGTACGCGATGAGCGAGGATCTGCCGAGCGCGGAGAGCCGTGTGACCGTCGATGGTGCGAGCATACGGCTCGACTGGCAGCGTTCGAACTGGACGACCCATCTGGCGCTGGTGGCGGCATTGAAGGAACGGCTGCGTGCTGCGGGTTATCCGATCGTGCTGTCAAAGGCGTTCGACCGGCGCACGCCCTCGCATCAGTGCGGGACGGTGCGGATCGGTCTCGATCCTGCGACATCACCGCTCGATCCGTTCTGCCGCGCCTTTGATCACCCGAATCTGTTCGTCGTCGATGCGTCGTTCCTGCCGACCTCGGCGGCGGTGAACCCGTCATTGACAATCGCCGCCCAGGCGTTGCGTGTCGCAGATCATGTTGCGAGGACCGATCTTCGAACTCACGATCTTCGAACCCATGATCTTCGTACCCATGGGGACATGAGATGACGGTCTACGATTATATCATCGTCGGAGCCGGTTCCGCTGGCTGCGTGCTCGCGAACCGTTTGAGCGTCGACGCGTCGATCAGAGTGCTCCTGCTCGAGGCAGGCGGCAACGATAACAACCCGCTATTCAGCATGCCGGCGGGTTTCGCCAAGATGACCAAGGGCATCGCCTCCTGGGGGTACTCGACGGTGCCCCAGCGTCATCTTGGCGGTCGGGTGTTGCGCTATACCCAGGCGAAGGTGATCGGCGGCGGCTCCAGCATCAACGCGCAGGTCTACACCCGCGGAAATGCCCGCGACTATGACGGCTGGGTGGCGGATGGCGCGACAGGTTGGGGCTATTCGGATGTCCTGCCGTATTTCAAGCGCGCCGAAGACAATCAGCGCTTCGTTGACGCCTACCATGCGCGTGGTGGTCCGCTCGGCGTCTCGGTGCCCGTCAACCCGCTGCCGATCAGCGAAGCGTTTCTGCGAGCCGGGCAGGAATACGGACTTCCCTACAATCCCGATTTCAACGGTGCGCGGCAGGAGGGCGTCGGTCACTATCAGGTGACGGTGCGAGATGCGCGGCGCTGCTCGACCGCCACCGGCTATCTGAAGCCGGTCCGTGGCCGACCGAATCTCACCGTCCTGACCGGCGCCTACAGCACGCGGATCGTGATCGAGAACGGGCGTGCAGTGGGCGTCGAGTCGGTGCGCGGAGAACTGCGGGAGATCGTTCGTGCCGAGCGCGAGATCATCCTTGCGTCCGGCGCCATCGGATCGCCTCGTCTTCTGCTGCTATCGGGCATCGGTCCGGCCGACCACCTGAATTCAGTTGGTGTCAAGCCGGTCCATGATTTGCCAGGCGTTGGCGAAAATCTTCAGGACCACCTCGACCTCTATGCGATTGCGGAGTGCAGGGGCGACTTCACCTACGACGGCTATGTGAAGCTACACCGCACGATCTGGGCGGGACTGGAATATCTGCTGTTCAAGCGCGGACCGGTCGCGTCGACCCTGTTTGAGACCGGGGGCTTCTGGTACGCCGACCCGGCGGCGAGGGCGCAGGAATGGCCGGACGTGCAATTCCATCTCGGGCTCGGCTCGGGAATCGAGGCGGGCGTGGAGAAGCTTGAGCATGCTGGCGTCACGCTCAATTCGGCGTTCTTGCGGCCCCACTCGCGCGGCACCGTGCGGCTCGCAAGCGGCGATACTTCCGCGACGCCCTTGATTGATCCGAACTACTGGTCTGATGAGCGTGATCGCCGGGCGGCGATCGAGGGCCTGAAGATGGCCCGCGAGATTCTCCGCCAACCCGCGCTCGAGCCGTTCGTCATGGTCGAGCGGATGCCCGGTGCGGGGGCCGCAAGCGAAGCGACTCTCGCCGACTATGCGTATCGGACCTGCAAGACTGACCACCATCCGGTGGGCACCTGCCGGATGGGGGCCGACCATCTCGCGGTGGTCGATCCGTCGCTGAAACTCCGCGGGCTCGATGGCTTGCGGATTTGCGACGCATCCGTGATGCCGCGCATCACGTCATCCAACACGAACGCGCCCACCATCATGATAGCGGAAAAGGCGGCAGATCTGATTCTCGGGAAGACGGCGCTCTCTGCGCCGCACGCCGCGAACCCGGAACGAAGCGCGGTGAAGGGGCCGCTCAGTTGCTCTGCGAAATGAGAAGGACCGCGCTCATCCTGCGAGAATGCGCCGGCAGGCGTCCACGAACACCTGGGCGCCGGTGACGATATCAGCATCAGCCGTGTTCTCGGTCCAGTGATGGCTGATGCCGCCGATCGAGGGCACGAACAGCATCGCGGCGGGCATGATCGTGGCGAGAACCTGGGCGTCGTGGCCGGCGCCGCTGGGAATGCGGACGGAGCGTCCGTTCGCAAACGTCTTGCTCGCAGCTTCAATAGCCTCCTGGAACGGCGGATGCATTTTGGCAGGCACGCCGGTGCGCAGCCGCTCCAGCGTCGCGTGACAGGGGCCGTTCGCGTTGGCCTCATCGACCAGCGACCGTAGCAACGCCTCGAGCCGCGCGATCACGGCCGGATCGTCGTCGCGGATCTGGAACAGCATTTCGGCTCCACCGGGAATGATGCTCGGCGCACCCGGATCGAGCGTGATGCGGCCAGTCGTCCAGACGGTGCGAGGCCCGGCCTCAGCCGGAAAACGTGCGTCGATCGCCACGCAGAATCTGGCCAGCGCCAGGCCCGCGTCCTTGCGCGCAGCCATGCGGGTCGTGCCCGCGTGGTTCTGCTCGCCGACGAAGTTGATGCGGTACTGCCAGATGCCGACGATGGAGGTGACCACGCCGATCGCCAGGCCGTTCGTTTCGAGTGTGTCACCTTGCTCGATATGAGCCTCCAGATATCCGATGTGGCGTCCCGGTTCAGCCGTGATACGAGGGCGGCCGGCAAGGCCCGCATCGGATAGCGCTTCGCGCATGCTCTGCCCTGTGGTGCGGTCGCGCGCGGTGTCGATATCGGCTTCGCTGACGCCCCCGACATAGGAACGTGAGCCGAGGAAGTGACCGAAATGCCCTTCCTCGTCGCACCAGGCCGCGACCTCGACGGCGCCGGGCAGCGACGGATCGGAATTGATGACCCGGGCGGCCTCCAGCGCATAGACGACACCAAGCGGACCATCGAGCCAGCCGGCATAGTTCTGGCTTTCGAGATGAGAGCCGGCGAGCAGTTTCGGTCCTGGGCGCGTACTCGTGCCGAGAATGTTGCCGATGCCGTCGATCGTACCGGTGAGCCCCGCCTCGGGAAGCTTTTCGACAAGCCATGCGAGCGAGCGGCGATGCGGCTCGGATAGGGTCGGCTTGTGCACGCCGGTCTTGTAGGTGCCGATTGCGCGGAGCGCATTGAGGTCGGCGAGCACGCGCTCGCCGTTAGCAGTGGGATGGTCAGGCATGTTCGGCAACCTTCAACGCCTCGGTGCGGATCTCCTCGACGAGACGCTCCTTGAGACGGACGAACTCCGGCGTGGTCTTGATCTTGTAGGAGCGCGGATGCGGCAGATCGACGCCAATCTCGGCCTTGATGCGGCCGGGCCGTGCGCTCATGACGATGACGCGGTTGCCGAGGAAGATCGCTTCCTCGATGTCGTGTGTCACGAACAGCACAGTCTTCTGGTCGCGCTCCCAGATCCCGAGCAGCATCTCCTGCATCAGCGCGCGGGTCTGGTTGTCGAGCGCGCCGAAGGGCTCGTCGAGCAGCAGGATCTTTGGATCATTGGCGAGCGCGCGCGCGATCGCGGTGCGCTGCTGCATGCCGCCCGACAATTGCTTCGGCCAATGGTTTTCAAAGCCGGACAGCCCCACCTGGCGAATGAAGTCATCGGCGATCTTGCTGCGTTCGCTTTGTGAAATGCCACGCTCGCGCAGGCCGAAGGCGATGTTCTCCCGCACAGTCAGCCAGGGGAATAGCGTGTAGGACTGAAACACCATGCCGCGATCCGCGCCGGGACCGCTCACCTCGCGCCCGTCGAGCAGGACGCGGCCGCTGGTCGGCCGGTCGAGACCGGCGACGATGCGGAGCAGGGTGGATTTGCCGCAGCCGGACGGACCGAGAATGGTGACGAAGTCGTTGTCGCCGACGTCCAGGCTGGTCGGCTCGAGCGCCTTGGTCGGGGCGTGGCCGGCGCGTGCAGGAAAGGTTCGTGAAACCTGATCGATCCTGAGCTTGGTCATGCGAGCTTCCACGGAAACAGCCACGCATTGAACGCCTTGAACAGGAAGTCGGAGACGAGGCCGATCAAGCCGATGACGATGATGCCGAAGATGATCTGCCCGGTGTTGAGCAGCGCCTGGCTGTCGGTGATCATATGGCCGATGCCTGAGGATGAGCCGATCAGTTCGGCGACGATGACATAGGTCCACGCCCAACCCAGCACCAGCCGCAGGATTTCAGCGATCTCGGGCGCGGAGGAGGGCAGCAGCACGCGGCGGATGATGCCGCGGTCACTGGCGCCCAGCGTATAGGCGGCCTCGACCAGATCGCGCCGCGTGGCGCCGACGGTCACGGCCACCATAAGGATGACCTGAAACACCGAGCCGATGAAGATCACGAGCAGCTTTTGCAGTTCGCCGATTCCGGCCCACAGGATCAGGAGCGGGATGAAGGCAGAGGCGGGTAGATATCGCGCAAAGGACACGAACGGCTCAAGGAAAGCTTCGATCGGCTTGTAGGCGCCCATGAGCACGCCGAGCGGTACGGCAATGACGGCGGCAAGCGCAAAGCCGCCGACCACGCGCCAGACCGTCATGCCAATGTCGAACAGGAAGCCGTGCCGGGTCAGGAGCTCAAAGCCTTCCTGCACCATGGTCAGCGGGTTCGCGAGGAAGGTCTTCGACACATGGCCGCCGAAGGTCGCCCAGGACCACAAGGCAACGAACAGCACGAAGAACGCGAGGCCGTAAGCCGTACGTTGCTTGGCGGTCACGGGATCGAGGGGACGCATCACGGGCGAGGTTTCCAGACCGGGCGAGATCATGCGCCGGTTCGCTTCGCGTGAAGCGAACCGGCTTGGCGGATAGCGCTGACTACTTGATGAAGCTCGCGTCGAAGAGATCCTCGACCTTCGGCGCGGCCTTGATGATGCCGATCTCGAGCAGCAAGTCCGCGGCGTCCTTGTTGAAGGCCAGGAACTCGCCGCCGAAGAACTTCTGGTTCGCGGCCTTGTCCTGCCAGCGCAGGTATTTTGCCGAGTTGCCGAACTGCTCGCCGGTCTGCTTCACGTCTGCACCCATGATCTCATAGGCCTTGGCCTGATCTTTCGCGATCATGTCGAGCGCCTCGAAATAGCTGTCGGCCAGCGCCTGGGCCGCCTTGGGATTCTCGCTCAGGAATTTCGGCGTGCAACCGAACGTGTCCATCACCATCGGATAGTCGAGCGTGGTGGCGATGATCTTGCCCTTGTCGGGTGCGGCGCGCACCGTCGAAAGGTAGGGCTCATAGGTCATCGCGGCATCGTTCTGGCCGGAGACGAAGGCCTGCGCGGCCGCGGCCGGCTCCAGGTTCACGACCGTGACGTCCTTTACCGACAGGCCGTTCTTCTTGAGCATCCATGCGAGTGCGAAGTAGGGCGAGGTGCCCGGCGCGGAAGCCGCGACCGTCTTGCCCTTCAGATCCTTGATGGTGGCGAGATCGTTGCGGACGGCCATGCCGTCGGCACCATAGCTCTTGTCGAGCTGGAAGATCTGCTTGGTCGCAACGCCATTGGCGTTCCAGGAGATCCAGGTCTCGACCGTCGTCGCGGCGCACTGGACGTCGCCCGATGCGATGGCGAGGTGGCGATCCTTCTGCGGAATTTTCTTGATCGTCACATCGAGGCCGTTCTTCTTGAAAATGCCGGCCTCCTTGGCGAGCGTCAGGGGAGCAAAGCCGGTCCATCCGGAAATGCCGACGCCGATCTTGACGTCATCGGCGAGCGCCGGCGTCGCTACTGCGAGAGCAATGATGGCTGCGAATGCTTTTGTACTACGCATGATTGTTGTCCTCTTGCCGATCGATGTACTGAACCAAGGTGATCTCATCACGGTGCATGAATTGTGCCGCTTGCGACATTGTTGCTCAACCTCCCTTGAAGCGGGCGACGAGACGGTGGGACTCACCGGGATAGAGCAGCCGCACCGCAGTCAGCGTCCGCGCGCTGCGCCAGGTGTAGCGGTCGATCACGAGACATGGCGCGCCGACGGCGATGCCGAGCGCGTCTGCGGTGCGATCATCCGCAACGACCGCGCTGATCGTGTGCTCGGCTTCCGTCCATGGGACATGATGAAGCAGCCACGAGCCGGGCGGCTCGGCCGCAAAGTCGGCGTGTGCCGCCTCCGGCACGGCCTCGAGATCGATCAGCCTGTCCTCGAGTGCAAACGGCACGCTGTCGGCGCTGTGGCGGCAGGTGATCGCGATCACCTTTCCCGTCTTCCGCACCCCGAGGCGAGCACGATCTGCGGCGCTTGCAGCGCGACGCGTGCATTGGACGAGCTGGTAGCCATAGTCGCGGCCGAGCGCGGTGATCTCCGCGCGAATGTCGGCGATCTTGAGCACCGCGGACAGATGCTGGGGACGGCGAACGAACGTGCCGGCGCGCCGGCGCCGCTCGATCAGGTCGGCCTGCGCGAGCTCCGACAGCGCCTTGTTCACAGTCATGCGCGAACAGCCATAGCGCGCCATCAATTGATGCTCGAACGGGATGCGATGACCTGGTGGCCACTCGCCGGTCAAAATCCTGCTCTCGATGTCGCGCCTGATCTGCTTGTAGAGCGTCGGCTTGTCGTCGAGCTTGTCGGTGGCAAGGCTCATGCGATGAGCCTCCGCACCGCCGTGTTGAAGCGTTCCCGCGCCGTACGCCGGAGCGCATGCTGTCCGCCCTCGACGACCTTCCTGCCGCCGGCCCAGACGCAATCGATCGCACCTTGGCCCGCCGCAAAGATCCAACCATCGAGGATGGCGTCACCACGGCGTCCGGCGAGCGATGGATGCGTGGCGTCGAGGGTGACGATGTCGGCGCGCGCGCCGGCTTTGAGACCCACCACTGCTTGCGCGAGCGCCCGGCCGCCCCCGGCCAATGCACCGTCGAGCAAGGCGCGTCCGGTCGAGACGCCGGGTCCGTTCGACAGCACGTTGCGCTCACGGTGCTTGAGCCGCTGGCCATATTCGAGCTGACGCAATTCGTCGGCAATGCCGACCAGCACATTGGAATCTGTGCCAATGCCGAACCGGCCTTGCGCATCGAGGAATTCGCGTGCCGGAAAGATGCCGTCGCCGAGGCTTGCTTCGGTGACGGGGCAGAGACCCGCGACTGCACCGGTCCTGGCAAGCGAGGCGACTTCCGCCGGCGTCGCGTGGGTCGCGTGAATGAGGCACCAGCGCTGATCGACCGGCGCATGTTCGAGCAGCCATTCCACGGGGCGTTTGCCGGACCAGGCAAGGCAATCCTCGACTTCCCTGGTTTGCTCCGCGGCGTGGATATGCACCGGACCGCCGTCGGCAAGCGGAATGATCGCGGCCAGCTCGTCCGGCGTCACAGCGCGCAGGCTGTGCGGCGCGATGCCGAGATTGGCGCCGGGCAGCTTGCTGACGGCCTCGCGCGAAGCGGCAAGCAATTTCGCAAACTGATCGACCGAGCAAATGAAACGGCGCTGGCCGGCATGTGGCGCGGCTCCGCCGAACGTGCCGTGGGCATAAAAGCTCGGCAGCAAGGTGAGTCCGATGCCAGCAGTCTCGGACGCCTGTGCGATGCGCGTCGCCATCTCCGCAAGATTGGAGTAGGGCGCCCCGTCATGATCATGGTGCAGATAGTGGAATTCGCCGACGCGCGTAAAACCCTGCTCGAGCATCTCGACATTGAGCAGCGTGGCGACGCTCTCGACGTCGTCGGGCGTCATCGTGAGCGCGAAGCGATACATCGTCTCGCGCCAGGTCCAGAACGTATCTGAAGTGTTGCCGCGCTTCTCGGCGAGCCCCGCCATGCCGCGCTGGAAGGCGTGGCTGTGCAGGCTCGCCAGCCCGGGAATGGCGAGTTGATGGCGTTCGTCGCCGGCTGCCGGTGCGACGCCGGCTGTGACTTCGGCGATCGTGCCGTCGGTGACGACGATTTGCACGTCGTCGGCCCAGCCCGACGGCAGCAGCGCGGATGCGAAATGCAGTCGTGTCATGTTTCCTGCCGGCTGGACAGAACCGCGCCACGATTATATGTCTAGACATATAAGTCAAGCGTCCGGCAGCGAAGGAACACCTGCATGGCAGAGCGCTTCGATCGGATCTGGCACAATGCCAGCCTCGCCACGATGCGGGACGATCTGCCCGATCTCGGCGAGATCACGCACGGCCTGGTCGCGGCGCGCGATGGCCGCATCGTCTTTGCAGGCGCCCACTCCGACTTTCCTGCGGATGCCGACGCGGTGGAGCGGATCGATTGCGCGGGGCGGTGGATCACGCCTGGCCTCGTCGACTGCCACACGCATCTGGTCTATGGCGGCAACCGCGCGCAGGAATTCGAGCTGCGGCTCAAGGGTGCCAGCTACGAGGAGATCGCGCGCGCCGGCGGCGGCATCGTATCGACGGTTGCGGCGACACGAGCTGCGAGCGAGGCGGAGCTCGTTGCGAGTGCGCTCCCGAGGTTAGATGCGCTGATCGGCGAGGGCGTGACCACGCTCGAGATCAAGTCCGGCTATGGCCTCGATACGGACACCGAGCTGCGGCAGCTCAGTGCTGCGCGTGCGCTCGCGCGCGTCCGGCCGGTTGCGATCCGCACCAGTTTCCTCGGCGCGCATGCGCTTCCCGTTGAAGCCGGCGGCGACAAGGATCGCTACATCGATCTGGTGTGCCACGAGATGCTGCCCGCGGTAGTCAAGGCCGGGCTTGCCGACGCCGTCGATGCGTTCATGGAAGGCATCGCGTTTTCGGCAGAGCAGACCGCGCGCGTGTTCACGATGGCGAGGGAACTCGGCCTGCCGGTGAAGCTGCACGCGGATCAGCTCTCCAATCTCGGCGGTGCGGCGCTGGCCGCGAAGTTCTCTGCGCTGTCCGCGGATCATCTCGAGCACACCGATGAGCGAGGTGCGACAGCGATGGCGCAAGCCGGGACGGTGGCGGTCCTGCTGCCCGGCGCCTACTACTTCATCCGCGAAACACAGAAGCCGCCCCTTGAGCTATTCCGGAGGCATAGCGTCAGGATCGCGCTCGCGACCGACTGCAATCCCGGCAGCTCGCCGCTGACCTCGCTGCTGCTCACCATGAACATGGGCGCGACATTGTTCCGGATGACGGTCGTCGAATGCCTCGCTGGCGTGACGCGCGAGGGGGCGCGAGCATTGGGCATGCTTTCGGAAGTCGGCACGTTGGAGGCCGGCAAGTGGTGCGACCTTGCGATCTGGGATGTCGAGCGGCCGGCCGAGCTCGTCTACCGGATCGGCTTCAATCCATTGCATCGCCGCATCTGGAGGGGCCAGTGAACGGCGCGGCGACACCGATTGTGGTCACGCCCGGCCGCGTCAGCCTCGACGATCTCACGCAGGTGCTGTCGGGCGCGAGCGTGGTGCTCGATCCTTCGTTCTGGCCGGCAGTCGAGGCGGCCTCGGCGATCGTGAGCGCTGCCGCGCAGGCGCCTGCACCGGCCTACGGCATCAATACCGGGTTTGGAAAGCTCGCCTCGAAGCGCATCTCGCCCGACCAGACTGCAACCCTTCAGCACAATCTGATCGTGTCGCATTGCTGTGGCGTGGGCCCGCCGACACCGGAGCCGGTAGTGCGGCTGATGATGGCGCTGAAGATCATCTCGCTGGGGCGTGGTGCGTCCGGCATGCGGCGCGAGGTCATCGCGCAGCTCGAAGCGATGCTGGCCGGTGGCATTTGCCCGCTGGTGCCGCAGCAGGGCTCGGTCGGCGCCTCCGGCGATCTGGCGCCGCTCGCGCACATGGCCGCGGTCATGATCGGCGAAGGGCAGGCGCTGGTTGGCGGGACGATCTTGCCGGGCCGAGAGGCCCTGGCCCGCGCTGGTCTCGCGCCGTTGACGCTTGGTCCCAAGGAAGGTCTCGCACTTATCAACGGCACGCAGTTCTCCACGGCCTATGCGATCTCCGGCCTGTTGCGCGCGCATGCGCTGGCCTGCGCGTCGCTGGTGACGGGTGCGCTGTCCGTCGATGCGGCGATGGCCTCGACGGTGCCGTTTCGCCCCGAGATCCACGCGCTACGCGGCCATTCTGGACAGATCGCCGCCGGCGCGACGCTAATGGCCTTGCTCGACGCCAGCGATATCCGTCAGTCGCATTTGGAAGGCGACGAGCGGGTGCAGGATCCTTATTGCCTGCGCTGCCAGCCGCAAGTCGCCGGCGCCGCGCTCGACGTGCTGGCGCAGGCGGCACGCACCTTGATGATCGAGGCCAATTCCGTCACGGACAATCCGCTGGTGCTGGTCGAGACCGGCGAGATCGTGTCGGGCGGCAATTTTCACGCCGAGCCGGTCGCCTTTGCCGCCGACGGAATCGCGCTCGCGCTATCTGAAATCGGCGCCATCAGCGAACGTCGTATCGCAACGCTGGTCGATCCCGCGCTGAATTTCGGCTTGCCGCCGTTTCTCACGCCTGATCCCGGCCTGAACTCCGGCTTCATGATCGCCGAGGTCACGGCGGCGGCGCTGTATGCCGAGAACAAGCAGCGCGCCGCGCCGTGCTCGATCGACTCGACGCCGACCAGCGCCAACCAGGAAGATCACGTCTCGATGGCCGCGCACGCCGCACGGCGGCTCTCCGACATGGCGGATAATCTCGCCTCCATCCTCGGCATCGAGCTTCTGGTCGCGGCGCAAGGCATTACGCTGCGCCTGCCGCATTTGACCAGCCCCGCGCTCGCGGCCGTCATTGCCGCCTTGCGCGAGCAGGTGCCGGCGCTCGGGCCCGACCGCTACATGGCGGATGACCTCGCCAGGGCCAAGGCGATGGTCGAGGCCGGCGCGCTGCCGCGCATTGCGAGCGCGGTGCTCGCGAAAGATCCGTTTCCATTGCTTGCCTCAGAGGTTGCTTCATGAACCGCCGACTGGACAATGAACGCACGATCCGCGCGCCCCACGGTTCCGACATCAGCGCCAAAAGCTGGCTGACGGAAGCGCCACTGCGCATGCTCATGAACAATCTCGATCCGGATGTGGCCGAGCGGCCGGGCGAGCTCGTCGTCTATGGCGGCATCGGCCGCGCGGCGCGCGACTGGGAGAGTTTTGACCGCATCGTCGCCTCGCTGCGCAAGCTCGAAGGCGACCAGACGTTGCTCGTGCAGTCCGGCAAGCCGGTCGGCATCTTCCGCACCCATGCCGATGCGCCGCGGGTGCTGATTGCGAACTCCAATCTCGTACCGCACTGGGCGACGCTCGATCACTTCAATGCGCTCGACAAGGCCGGCTTGATGATGTTCGGCCAGATGACGGCCGGCTCCTGGATCTATATCGGCAGCCAGGGCATCGTGCAGGGGACCTACGAGACCTTCGTCGAGGTCGGGCGGCGCCATTACGGCGGCAGCCTTGCAGGCAAATGGATTTTGACCGCGGGCCTCGGCGGCATGGGCGGCGCGCAGCCGCTGGCGGCGACGATGGCTGGTGCTTCGCTGCTCGCGATCGAGTGCCAGCCGAGCCGCATCGAGATGCGCCTGCGCACTGGCTACCTCGATCGTCAGGCGAGCTCGCTGGATGAAGCGCTCGCGATCATGGCGGACACCGTGCAAACCAAGAAGCCGGTGTCTGTCGGCCTGCTCGGTAACGCCGCCGACATCTTTCCCGAGCTCGTCCGCCGCGGCGTCAAGCCCGACATCGTCACCGACCAGACGAGCGCCCACGATCCGATCAACGGGTACCTGCCGAAGGGATGGACTCTCGCGGAGTGGGAGGCGAGGCGCAAGGACGATCCCAAGGCGGTCGAGCTCGCGGCGAAGTCCTCCATGGTCGATCACGTCAAAGCGATGCTGGATTTCCACGCGCAGGGCATTCCGACTCTCGACTATGGCAACAACATTCGCCAGATGGCGAAGGACATGGGGCTGAACAACGCGTTCGATTTCCCGGGCTTCGTGCCGGCCTATATCCGTCCGCTGTTCTGCCGCGGCGTCGGGCCGTTCCGCTGGGCGGCGTTGTCTGGCGACCCAGAGGACATCTTCCGCACCGACGCGCGGGTGAAGGAGCTGATGCCGCACGACAAGCACCTGCACAACTGGCTCGACATGGCAAAGGCGCGCATCAAGTTCCAGGGACTGCCGGCGCGGATCTGCTGGGTCGGTCTTGGCGACCGCCATCGGCTTGGGCTCGCCTTCAACGAGATGGTGGCGCGCGGCGAAGTGAAGGCGCCGATCGTGATCGGCCGCGACCATCTCGACAGCGGCTCGGTGGCAAGCCCGAACCGCGAGACCGAGGCGATGCGCGACGGTTCGGACGCGGTGTCGGACTGGCCGCTGCTCAATGCGCTCCTCAATTGCGCCAGCGGAGCCACCTGGGTGTCGCTGCATCACGGCGGCGGCGTCGGCATCGGCTATTCGCAGCATGCCGGGATGGTGATCGTCGCCGATGGCACGGCGGAGGCCGCCCGCCGCCTGGAGCGCGTGCTGTGGAACGATCCGGCGAGCGGCGTCATGCGTCACGCAGATGCAGGCTATGAGAGCGCGATCGACTGCGCCCGCGCGAACGGTCTCGATCTGCCGAGCCTGGGCTAGGCCGTGTACCCCCACGGTGTGCTGGATATTCCTGTGGCCGAGATAGCCTCGCAAGACCGTGGGGTTGGGTACCAGCGCAAGGGCTGCTGCGCTGCAGAACACCCGCTTGTTTCCTTGCGGAACCAAACGACGCCTGCTGAGTTGTCGCGCATCACCGGCCAAGGCTCTGTCCGTAGGCGTCGGTGGCTGAGAGACCAATCGCGCTCCCGCCTGCAACAGGTTGGAGAAGCGCGATGCCCCCCGGGCCAGAACATGCGTCGAGTAGCTGACGCATACCGCGAACTTGCCGCCAAATTGGCACCCAGCCGCGAGCGCGACGAACTGTTTCAGAAAGCTCGCGAGGCCGAAGTCGTTTCTGAGGAAAGCGACAAACCGAGCCCGGCCGATGAACTGCTCCGACGTGCAGACCGCGCAATCGGTCAAGCCCGTCGCCTGATGGCCGTAAATCAGAATTGGCAAGACGAGATTTGTCGCCAGATTCGGCGGATGCAGTTTCGAGCGGCCTTTTTGCCGCACAGCTCGAAGTTCTACTCACCTCTCGACTTTCCTGAGCGTCGTCTTGCGCATGCGCCGTTTCCGGCTGAAGATCGCGAGGACTAACTCTTTCTGCTCGGACGAGAAGGGCCTTGGCGGTTCAAGGTGGGGTGCGCGGGTTACAGTAGTTCTTAGGAGAGCGAGGCGTGTTTCATAGTCCGCAACACTGGCACGAGAGAGCGGAAGAGGCCCGCACTAAAGCGGACGGCTTTCGGTCGGACGAACGAGAAAGACAGAACTTACTGCGCGATGCGCATGAATACGACCGGCGGGCCACGAGAGCCGAACAGGTGTTGCGGCATCTGGCTCAAGCAGAGCGCCACGTTGAGCAAGGCGCTGCACATCTTGCACGCCAACAAATGCTGGTGTCTGAACTCGTAAAGGACGGCCACGACACAGCGGAAGCGGAGAAGTTGCTGGCAAACTTTGAGGTACTTCTAGCCATGCACCGGGCTGACCGGGATCGCCTACTGACGGAATTGCAGCTTTTCACCAGATAGAGCAGCTTTTGCGCGTGAGCGGCCTTACTGCTCAAGCTCTTTGCGGATGGTGTCGCGGTGGTTGAGGTATGTGGCGTGGACGGCGAGATAGGTGGCCAGCACCTCTAGAGCCAGAGTGGTTGGGTGGCCGTCGCGCTCCAGCTGATCGACGATCTCGATTTGCCGCGCAATGTGCCGATCACTCAGCGCAAGGTGACGCTCTGCCTCAGCTAGGTGTTCCCGAACGATGCGTAGGTCCATAAATCAAGTTTGCCATGATCATTGGACTTCATATTGACCTAAATCATAGGACGGCAAGCGAACAGGTTTTGCTGGATGCGCTACGACAGGCTGGCCGCGAACCATCTTGCCTTCGCTCAACTTGCGTCGATTAAGCTGTGGCTGCGCGTTAAATGAGTCCACCATCCTAAATGGCGGCCTTTGGGATGTACGTTGAGTGCGGGACGTCGAGCGCGGAGCTGCTCAGCGATTCCGGCTCATCGGCTGTCCGGATACCAGATCGATGAAATGGACGCGCGCGCAGGCGGGGCAGGTGAAGGCCTCAAAACTCCGCCCCTCGGCACCCTGCTGCTTTTCCAAATGAGTTTGCACATTCATGCCCGTCTGAGGGCAACGAAACACGATCAAATCGGCCATCGTCGCATCTTGGCGGCGTGACCTCTCTCGTCCTTGATCTGGATCAGTTTTGGAATCGTCTTGGCTCGCGTCGCGTCATCTCGCATATGCGAAGGGGGCCCCGAAGGGCCCCCGAATTTCACCAACGGCGGTAGCCATAACGATAGCGTGGCCCATAGACGCGTGGGCCGTAATATCTCGGGCCGTAATAGGGCGCATAGCCGTAGCCATAATAGTTCGGTTGCACCCAGCAGCGTCCCCAGGCGTTACAGACCAAGCGAACCTGCTCAGCATTCGACGTCACCTGTGGGGTAGGTGCGACAGGCATGGCCGAAGCGGCCGGCGATGCTGCGACAGCAGCGAACAACGACGCGGCAACGAGGCCAATTCCAAGCTTCATGATGTATTCCTCCGATTACGGGAGCCAAGATATCGAACAGGTTCTGATGAAATTGTGGCAGAGCCGAAATGTAATGCTGATGAATAGATCTTCAGCCGGGCGTTTACAGCCCAATTCCATTCGGCTCACGACACGCCGTCGAGCCGAGATCACGGCATTTGTCATGCGCTGCTTTGATGCTTGAACTTGCGCAGTTCATGCGCGCTCGGCGCTGCGGGGTGTGAGCGGCGATGCGCCGGTCCCTCGAAAGGGTGGGACCGGCTGCATCCGTCACCTCAATGTCGACGAACAAATTGATCTTATGCGCTGACATTGCTCAGCACGCTGCCGATCCATGAGATCGAGAAGCAGTCTTTGGCGTCCTGCGCGCCACGATAGGCTTGCGCCGACAGCGCGCCAGCGTCCCTCAGTAGCAGGGGTGCCGGCGCCTATCCTGGCCGATATAGGCGGCCGCACTCTGGTAGCAGCTATTGGTCGACGGTCCGTCGTAATAGGCGAAGCTGCCTGGCGTGACCCCCGGACCGTAATTGTGGATGTAGCTGATCGGGTAAGGTAGCGGATTGGTGTAGTAGTGGTGGTACCGGTGATGGACCCGCGCCTCGGACAGGCTCGGGGCGAGCGTCACCACCGACAGGGCGGCGACCGCCGCAAGGCACTTCAACTTGCTCATCTTGATTCTCCGGAACCCGACCTAACGGACAACGACGTTATATCGATTTATGGCACGCAGGGCACCCGCTTTGGGGCCGCAAACCAGGTGAAATTCCACAGATTCACGCCTTGGTGCGGCCGCCGGACCGCGGGAGAGTCCCAAGCCTGCCCATTTTTGGCCTTTTCCGGATGCTTAACGAATTCCCAACACACTTTGGCCAAGAGTTCGTTCGCATCCGGTGACCGGCCCCTTGGGGGTCTCTTCGAGGTCGGCTCACTTCAAACAAGGCTTCAGCCGTTACCCTGCATGCGCATCACGCCCATCAGCCTGCTGTTGCTGTCCTGCATCGCCGCGGCGCCTGCGCGGGCGGATTTGCACATCACGCGCGACCACGGCGGTTACGTCGAGGAATACAAGGCCAAGTACAAGCGTGTCCGCGACAAGGGCGAGCGGGTCATCATCGACGGCATTTGCAATTCGGCCTGCACCCTGGTCCTGGGCATCGTGCCCATGAACAAGATCTGCGTGACGCCGCGCGCCAGCCTCGGCTTCCATCAGGCCTATTACGACAAGGCGTTCACCTTCGGCATCAAGGTGACCAGCGCCGAGGGCACGTCCGACCTGATGTCCTATTACCCCGGCACGGTGAAGGACTGGATCCAGCGCAATGGTGGGCTCACCACCGAGATGAAGAAGATCAAGAACGGCGTCGATCTCTGGAAGATCGTCGATCCCTGTCCCGACGAATGGTGAGCGGCCGAGCCGGCTGACGTCGTCCCCGATGCAGGCGGGCGAGAAGCATACGCAGGCCGCCGGACGCTGAACGCCCGGAGGCCTGGTTCTGGGGCCGCGATCAGCGCTTGGCTTTCTTCTTTTTCTTTGCGGCCTTCTTCACGGCCTTCTTGGGAGCCTTCTTCGCGGCTTTCTTCCTGGAGGCCTGTTTCTTGGAAGCCTTCTTCTTAGAGGCCTTCTTCTTGGAAGCCTTCTTGGTTTTCTTCGCCGCCTTCTTCTTCGAAGCTACTTTCTTTGCGATCTTCTTGGCGGCTTTTCGGGCCTTCTTCGGCGCGGGCTTTGCAGCTTCTTTCGGCGGCTCGGCAACGGGCGTCGCTTCGATCGCGGGCTGGATGACGGGTGTGTCGTCGTTCATATCGTCCCCCGAGGTTTGAACGGAGCGAAGACGATAGCTGGATTCGACAACCTGTCAAAGCGATGCTCAACCTCTGCGGATCTTTGCGTAAGCTGCGAGCGCGCGCTCGCGCCCCCTGGCATGATCGACGAACGGATGCGGATAGTTGTGGCCGAGTTCGACGCCAGCGCTCGCAAGCTCGATCGGCGTCGCCTTCCAGGGTTGATGGATCAACTTCGCCGGCAGATGCTTCAGTTCGGGCACCCAGCGCCGCACATAGGCGCCATCAGGATCGAATTTCTCGCCCTGAAGCACCGGATTGAAGACTCGGAAATAGGGCGCGGCATCGGCCCCGCAACCGGCAACCCATTGCCAGTTGGCGGGGTTGCTGCCGGCATCGGCATCGACCAGCGTGTCCCAGAACCACTTCTCGCCCGGTCGCCAGTCGATCAAGAGATGCTTGACCAGGAAGGACGCCACGACCATCCGCACCCGGTTATGCATTACGCCGGTGTGCCAAAGCTCGCGCAGGCCGGCATCGACGATCGGGTAGCCGGTCCGGCCGCGCTGCCAGGCGGCAAGCGCGGACTCATCACGCTTCCAGGGGAAGGCATCGAAGCCGGACTGCAGATTTTCCCTCGCAAGATCGGGGTGGTCGAACAGGAGATGATGGCAGAACTCCCGCCAGCCGAGTTCGCTGAGGAATTTCTCGACGCCGCCCGCAAGAGCAGGGTCTTCGGCGGCGGCGAAGCGCGCGGCATGCCAGACTTGGCGCGGGCTGATCTCGCCGAAGCGCAGATGCGGTGACAGCCGTGAGGTGGCGGGCAGGTCGGGCCGGTCGCGATCGCTGGCATAGCCGGCGGCAGTCTTGAGGAAATCGCGCAGTCGGCCACGGGCGTGGGTCTCGCCGGGCTGCCAGCTCTCGCGCAAGCCGCCGGCCCAATCGGGCCGGGTCGGTTCGAGCCCGTAACTTTCGAGGGCATCGCTCACAAGCGCCGGGCCAGCCCGCAGTGCCTTCGGTGCAGGTAGAGGCTTTGGCGGATCGCCCAGTGCCAGCACGCGCCGCCAGAATGGGGTGAACACACGCAAGCCTCGGCCGTCCTTGTTGCGGACCATGCCGGGCGAAGCCAGGAGATCGTCGGGAAAGCTTTGTGAGCCCACGCCGAGCTTTGCAAGGCTTCCCTTGAGTTTTGTCTCAAGTGCTTGATGCGGCACCTGCGCGGTCTCGTTCCAGTAGACGGCGGCCGCTTCGCTTTCGCGCGCCACCTCGGGGATCACCTTGACGGCCGGTCCACGGCGTAGCGTGAGCGCGCCGCCGGTCGCGGCAAGGCCTGCGGCAAGCGACCGCAGCGACTGCGCCAGCCACCAACGCGCCGCGGCACCGAGCGGCCGTCCCACGGTGTCGTCGAGGACATAGAGGCAGATCAGCGGTGCGCCGGCGCGTGCGGCGGCGTGGAGGGCCGGGTGGTCGGAGAGTCGCAGGTCATCGCGGAACCAGACGATGATCGGCGGTGAGCTGGGCCTGGTCAGGACTGTCCTCGTTTACGATTTCGAAAGTACGCCGCGGTGTGAACCATCGTTAATGCGATCGTAAGCGGCTCTCAAATATACGGTACTTTTTTCGGGGAGTTTCATGTCCGATCCTTCGACTGGGAAGTTCCTGCCGCAATTCCGGTTCAAGCTCGGCACCAAGGCGGTGCTGTGCGCGGTGCTCCTGATTGCGGTGAATACGGCACTCGTGGTCGGTGCGGGCTATTGGTCTCTCACGTCCGAGTTCAACGATCGCGCGCTGCGCGACATCGAGGTCAATCTGCGTACGCTGGCGCTCGCCTTCGCCGAGATCGTCCCCGACGCCAGGATCACGATGAAGGACGGCATGGTCGTCCGCGCCGAGATCCCGAAAATGCCCGACTTCAAGGACCACGCGATTGTCGATCGCGCCGTGTCCTATGTCGGCGGCAATGCCACGCTGTTCGTGTTCGACGAGGCCAGCGGGCAGTTCGTCCGCCGCTCGACCAACGTGAAGAAGGAGAATGGCGACCGCGCCGTCGGCACCCAGCTTGCCGCCGATCACCCCGGCCAGGGCGCCCTGCGCAAGGGCGAGGCCTACAAGGGCCCGGCCACGCTGTTCGGCAAGTCCTTCATGACCGCCTATTTCCCGGTCTCGGATACGGCCGGCAAGGTCGTCGGCATCCTCTATGTCGGCATTCCGATGGCGCAGTTCGAGAGCATGATGGCGGAGGCGATCCGCAACATGGCAATTGCCGCCGGCATCGCAGCGCTGCTGGTGCTTGCTCTGACCATGCTGGTCGTGCGCCGTGTGACCGGGCCGCTGAGCTCGGTGACGAATTCGCTGACGGCGCTGGCCAATGGCCAGAACGATATCACCATCGAATGCGAGGACCGGGCGGACGAGATCGGTGAGATCGCGCGCACGGTCGCGGTGTTCAAGAGCAATTCGCTGGAGCGGGCACGCCTGCGCAGCGAGCAGGCCGCGACCACGGCGGCGGCTGCCGAGCAGCGCAAATCCGAGCTGCGCAACTTCGTCGACGAGTTCCGCGGCAGCGTCGGCGGGATCCTCAACAACGTGCTGGACTCCTCGAGCGAGTTCGAGCGCGTGGCGCGGCAACTGACCGATGCCGCGCGTTCGACCGCCGAACTGTCGGCACAGTCCGCCGGCGCTTCCGAGACGGCCTCCGATCACGTGAAGTCGGCGGCTGCGGCCTCCGACGAGCTCTCCAAGTCGATCACCGAGATCACCCGCAGGGTGCAGGAATCGAACGAGATATCAGCCGAAGCGGTGCGGCAGGCGGAGGCCACCGACCAGCGCATCGCGCAGCTTTCGGATGCCGGCGCCCGCATCGGCGACGTCGTCAAGCTGATCACCTCGATCGCCGAGCAGACCAATCTGCTGGCGCTCAACGCCACCATCGAGGCCGCGCGCGCAGGCGATGCGGGACGCGGCTTTGCGGTGGTGGCGCAGGAGGTCAAGACGCTCGCCGGCCAGACCGCCAAGGCGACCGATGAGATCTCGAGCCAGATCGCCAGCATGCAGCTCGCGACCGAAGAATCGGTCGCCGCCATCAAGGCGATCGGTCAGACCATTGAGCGGATCAGCGGCATCGCCACGTCGATCTCGGCGGCGGTCGAACAGCAGAGGAGCGCCACCCACAACATCGCCGGTAGCGTTCGGGCCGCAGCAAGCGGCACGGCGGATGTCGCCGCCAATGTCCGTCATGCAGCCAAGGGCGCGAATGAGACCGGCGAGACTTCGAGCCGGATGTTCGCCTCGGCTCAGGCGCTGTCCGGCGAGAGCCTCAATCTGAAGGCAGAGGTCGAGAAATTCCTCGACCGTGTGCGGGCGGCTTGATCGCCGCGGCGGACCGGATGGGCCGCCTAACTCCACTGGTCATTCCGGGGCGGTGCTCAGCACCGACCCCCAATGCGCAACTGCGCATTGGGCAATCTCGAGATCCCCGAAGCCCAATTGCGCTCGGAGGTCTGGCGCAGACGCGCAACCGCTAACCGTCACTTCGGCTGCGGCACGATCCGGATGTAGGGCTTCGGCTCCTTCCAGCCCTGCGGATAGATCGTCTTGGCCTCGTCGTTGGAAACCGAGCCTGCGATGATGACGTCCTCGCCCTGCTTCCAGTCGGCAGGCGTCGCGACGCGATGCTTGGCGGTCATCTGGAGCGAGTCGATGGCGCGCAGGATTTCCTGGAAGTTGCGGCCGGTGGTCATCGGATAGACCAGCACCAGCTTGATCTTCTTGTCCGGGCCGATGACGAAGACGTTGCGGACGGTCTGGTTGTCGGCCGGGGTCCGGGTGAGGGGATCGCCCGAGGTCGAGGCCGGCAGCATCTCGTAGAGTTTCGAGACGTTGAAGTCGGTGTCGCCGATCAGCGGATAGTTCGGGGCGGCACCCTGCGTTTCCTTGATGTCCTCGGCCCATTTGGAATGGCGGTCGACCGGATCGACCGAAAGGCCGATCAGCTTGACGCCGCGCTTGTCGAATTCGGGCTTCAGCTTGGCGAGCGCGCCGAGCTCGGTGGTGCAGACCGGGGTAAAATCCTTGGGATGCGAGAACAGGAGGGCCCAGCTATTGCCGATCCAGTCGTGGAATTTAATTTTCCCCTCGGTGGTTTCGGCTTCGAAGTCCGGGGCGGTGGCGCCGATCGGGAGTGGCATGGTTATACCTCATCTTATTGAAGTTGCTGATGAATTAAGTCTGGCGGCGTTCCATGGAGTATAAGGCGGCGAAGGCCTGAAGTGAACCCGTTCAAGTAAAATGTGAAATAATTCTCTCAAGACGCCGATCTTCTAGCACCTTCTTGCCGCATGCGCCGCTGCGGCGAAATATACCCATCGGCGGGAAGGGGCTGGATTGCCCCGATAATGCCCTTTATGACCCGCACCACGTCGCCCGACGTTGGATAGAACCGAAATGGTCCTGACAGCGACCAATCGGCAACCATGTAGAAAAGTCGCATCCCCCCTATCGAATCGTTAACCACTCGTTCAGGCCGAGCATGGAAATGCTGGTCGATCAGAAGAAATCTGGAAGTGAACTATGTCTGCCGCTGCCAAGTCCCTTAAGTCGCCGTCTCTCGAACCGTCCTGCCGCGATACCGCGGCCCATGCACTCACCATCGTGCGCGACGGCGTGATCACCGGCGAGGGGCCAACCACCAAGGGCCGGGTGCATTTCTCCCGCGCGCTGGATGCCGATGACGCCGCCTGGTGCACGCGTATCCTGACGGCGGTCGCCGTCAACGACCAGCCCGTCAGCCGCTCCGAGGCCGAGGCGCTGTTCGAGATCAACGAAGCCGCGACCGAGCGCACTGATGGTGGCCGGTTCGACGACCTCCTGGCTAAGGCCGTCGCACACCACGCCGCAAGTGCCTCGGGTCTGCCGGTGCCGCCGCGCAACGTCGCGCTGTCGCCCGAAACCGAGATCGAGAGCTGGGCGCCCGGCTACGCCTCGCGCGTCAACCGCGACATGCTGGAATGGATCGCCGGCCAGATGCGCGGCAAGCGCCAGGGCAACCGTCGCCTGATGGCGATGGTGGCAACCTTCCTGGGTGCCACCGCGCTGCCGCTGGCGGGCCAATTGCCGAACGTATTCGACATCGGCATGTAACTGACATGTAGTTTCGCGCACGTCCTCACGATGCGCCAACGAACGGCGGGGGTTATTTCCCCGCCGTTTTCTGTTTGCCGCTTTCGGGCTCGAGTCCAAGCGTGCGCCCCGGGAAGCCGGCCGCGTCGAAATAGCGCTGGCTCTCGACGCGCTGGAAGTTGAGCACCGTGCGCAGGCCGCTCTCCGCGGGCTTGGACTTGACGTTGCCGACATAGCCCTTCGGCACATTGCCGTTCGGCAAGGCTTCCGACATCACACGGCCGACGAGGCCACCGTTCTGTGAGGTGCGCAGCCCCATGATCTTGGCCGCCGTCACTCCGACGTCGGCATTGCTGACGGGCAGCTCGTCGACATAGCCCGCCTTGAAGTCAGGACCGATCGCCGCCATGAAGTTCATGGTGTCGCCGCGGCTGAAGCTGCCATGCATGCCCTGGCCCTGGCGCAGCACGGTGTCTGCGACCTGCACCGAGCAGTTGGTCGGCGCCTCACCGCACTCGCTGGCATAGGAGCGGAAATTGACCACGATCGCCGGTGTCGGCGTTGCGGCCTTGCCGCGCAGGTTGATCAGTGACAGCGGCAATGTGCCGGGGAAGCGGCCGAGGGAGTCGTCGACGAACAGGCCGGAGACGTAGTCCTGATCGAGCAGCGCCTTGATCGTCTTGGCCGCCAGCTTCTTGTCCTTGTTCGGCAGATAGATCAGGTCTGATCCGCCGTTGGTCGCGACGACGAGATCGGGCTTGGCGGGGTCCTTGCCGAGCACGCCATTGCCGGCCTTCGGATGCGCGTTGCCGGTGATTGCGGCGTTCTTGTCATTCGGGTCGAACAGCGGCAGGTCCAGCGCCTTGGCGAGGTCGAGCGCCAGAAAGCCCATCGGCAGGAAGTCCTTCGGGGTGTCGTCGTAGCTGACCTTGGCCGAGGGGCTTGTCTTGCTCTCCTTGGAGATGGTCGAGAAGCCGTGGTCGGCCTGAATCATGATGTTGGTCGAGGCCGCCAGCCCAAGCTCGTCGAGAGCCTTGCGGAGTTGGGCGAGATTGTCGTCGGCGTTCTTGATGCTCGCCATCGTGCTCGGGCCGTTGATGCCGGGCAGGATCTGATTGAGGCTGTCGCCCTGGTTATGCTGGGTGCCGTCCGGGTCGCGCGACCAGAACACCAGCACGAACGGCTTGTTGCGAGCCTTGAACATCGGCAGCACGACCTTGCTGGCGACGTCTGCGAAATAGGCCTGCTGCGCGACGTTGGCGACGGTGGTGCCGGGAGTCTTGGCATCGCCTGCCTTGGCGTTGTCGCCGCGCGAGGGGGCGGTGAGGGGCAGGCCGGCCTTGGTCAGCGCATCCTTCATCTCGTCTGAGAGTGCCACGCCGGCCTTGCCGCCGGTAGCATCGTCGATCACGATCGAATGCTGGCCCGACTTCTCGGGATGATCGGTGTGGTCGAACTGGTAGGTCGGCCCGAGCTTGCCGATCGCGGCCGTCGAGAGACCCTTGTCGCGGGCCATCTTCAAAATGGTCTCCTCGTTGAGATAGTCGCCTTTGAAATGCTCGTCGATGTCGCCGAGCACGGCATCGTTCTCGATGAAGGGGACCACGGTGTCGCCGGCGGGGGCGGAGGTGTAGCCGGTCCAGATCGTGTTGGAGAACACGCCGGTGTCGCCGAGATAGTGTCCGGTCGACATCGCCGAGCCATTCGCCATGGTGAAGGTCGGAAACAGCGAATGCGAATTCTTGAAGTTGACGCCCTTGTCGCGGACCGCCGCCATGGCCGGCGCGGTCTCGGGGGTGACCTTCAGCGCGCGCAGACCATCCGGGATGAACAGGATCAGGTTACGGGGCGTGTTGTTCTGCGCAGACGCAAGTCCGGTGGACAGTATCGTCAGTCCGGCGGACAGCAACAACAGTGAAGGGCGCATCAAATCTCTCCCAGCGGTGAGGCGGCTTGCGGCCGATCGCGGCCGCCGCCTTCGTTTAGTTTTGCTGTGTGACGGTTTTGTTACAAGGGGCGTGTTTGTGCAGGGAATGATGGGGCTGTTGTCTTCCGCCAAGGAAATGTTGGGGAGAGTCATCCGTGCTGTCTCAATGCCGTCATTGCCGACAGCCCCTGCGACGAAGCAATGACGAGTTTGACGTGCGATAATTTAGAAGTTTAGAAAAACGCGAAGTGCTCCGCCTCTGCGGTCATTAGTTTCGTCAGGCCGCGCCAGGGAGACTGCTTCGCCCCGTTAATCGGGCGCAGCACCTGCTACTGCGATACCATGCCGCTGCGAACTTTGCGGACGGCGCCCGTTTCGCTGTGGTGGGGCCATTGTGGGAATTCAGCCGGCCGTCACGCAGATATCCCCAGTTTGCACTGCGTCGTCTCTCCGACATACTAGAGTTTGTATTGACATTCGCGAAAAAAATCCAAGCTGAGAGTCGCAAATCGAACGGACGGCCCCGCCTTCGTCAGGCATAGTTATCGCGCGGGCTGGGTTTGAAGCTCATCAAGATGGCTGATCGATAGGGAACGGGCGAAGGCTCGGTCCCGTGAGCTCTTGTGGTGCAATTCATGCGTCGCGGGAAATGATTTCGCTTGAGTAGAGGGTAGGTGCCGTGAGTGAAAGTGAAATGAAAGCCGAAGTGAAAGCAGCAAACGGTTCAAACGGTTTCGGACTGTCCGCGTTCGGGCTTCCGAACGTCGGTTGGCAGCCTTTGTTCGAGCAGCTTGCCGAGCAGCGAGCCGCTAGCACGCAGGAGGGTTGCGAGAAGATCAAGACAGTTTCGCAGGAAGTGACCGAAGCGCTTCGCGAAACCTATTCGAACAGCGCCAGGACTGCGACCGACTACGGTCTCAAGGTCATCGAGATTTCGAACGCGAACACCAGCTCCGCAATCGATTTCTTGGCTCGTATCGCGAGCAGCAAGTCGATGACCGACGTGTTCGCCGCGTCGGCGGCGGAAGCGCGCAGGGCTTTTGATGCTGCCTCGACCCAGAACAGGCAATTGTGGGAGCTTGCGCAGCGGCTTGCAACGCAATCGGGCGAGCCAATCAGACAGCACGTCGCCAAAGTTTTCCAAAAGGCCGGTTGAACGTTCGCGGTTCGCAGAGGAGGGCAATTCGGCCGGTTGGAACAAGCCCCGCCACTCGCATGGCCCACTCCATGCGCGATCAGACGATGGCCAGGTGCGCGATGCCCCCCAACTCAACGCACCGACAAAGAGGCGCAATCCAACCGGCCGGTTCCTGCTCCGATAATAATCAGGTCGATTCCGAGGAGGAAGAGATGGGTATGCTCATGGTCAAATGCCCGCAAACCGGGCGCGCGATTCCGACCGGCATCGCGACGGATCGCGAGCGCTTTCGGTGCAGCGCGGTGTTTTTCGGACGCACGCGCTGTCCGATCTGCTCGGTTGATCATCCCTGGTTCGCACAGGAAGCCTGGGTCGACGAACCGACCCTTCGTGTGCAGCGTGGCGGCACGAGCCTTTTGGCCTGATCACGCTGTCATCGATGATTTCGATAGGGGGCTACGATGGCGAACATGAAGACTTCGGATGAAGTGTCCACGTTCTTGCTGCAGGCAAAGGATTTTCTCGTCGAGGCGCGACGGCTGAAGCCGGGCCCCGCTCGCAACGAATTGCGAGAGGTGGCGAAAGTGCTGCACGAGCTTGGCAAGCTCGAGACGCAGACCAAATTGCGCATCACCGGACGGACACAAGATCACCGGCGCCGGGAAACCCAGATCGCGATACTGAAGCATGATCCGGAACAGTGTGAAGCGGCTTTCCCTCGCGAGGAGCGCGGAACGCGGGGAGATCATGGTCATACGACAACCTAAGGCGCGATGACGATTCATCCTGATCTCGTCGCGCTTTAATGCGTCGCGCGGACGACGCTCAAACCGCCTTGTCCCGGTCATCCCTCACACTGGTCGGCATGCCCCAAGTGCGGGGCCGGCCGCTCGTCGCGAAGATCTTCTCGATCTGGCGGCGCATGCTGACGTGGCATTCGCATGCGGCTGCGGCGAGCCGGGGCCTATCAACTTCGATCTTGCCCCGTCGATCGGATCGGATCGCTCCGGACTCGCGCAGGTTGCGCATCAGCAGAGTGACCGTGGTTCGTCGCACTCCGAGCATCTGCGACAGCGATTCCTGAGTGAGCGGAAGGACGTCGCTATCGGTGCAGTCGCGCAGTTGAAGCAGCCAGCGAGCCATACGCGCTCCGACCGGATGCAGCGCGTTGCAGGCCACGCCAAGTTGAAATTGCGTCAGCAATGACGTGATGTGGACCTGAACCGCCTGCCGTATCGCGGGGCTCCTGCTGAAGGCCGCATGAAATCGCGCGGCCGGAATCCGCGAGGCGGTTCCCGCCACACGAACGCTGGCGGTTATGACGGAAGGCGTCGGCCCGAACACGGACAGTATGCCGATTGCGCCTTCGTGCCCGACCGATGCGGTGGCAACCGCCTGTCCGTTCGCCATTTCGATCATCAGCGAGATCGCGCCGCTGTGAGGGAAAAAGACATGCTCGACGCGCTCGCCCGCTCGCGAGAGGACGACATCTTGATTGAGCGCGACCTTGTCGAGCTCAGGCGCGAGCAGATCGAAGTCGGCTCGTGGCAATATTCCCAGAAGGCGATTGCCCATTCCACCGGGGATTGTCACTGCATATGACTCGCCGTGAGCCGCCAGCCGCGTCTCCGAACGGTGTCGAACGGCGGCTCTGGCACATGTTCGTATCGGCACTCTCGACGGACGTTGGCTTCCAATTCACATACAAACGCCTTCATCCAAACGCCTTCATCGCAAAAATACCAAAGGCTCAGCTGTGCTCAGGCGAGTTCGATTTTCTGCTCGGAGCACTTTCGCAATCAACGTATAAATACGTTGAAGCAGATAAGTCGTCAGAAACAAATTGCAAAACGGGAATGGGTATCACCGTAGGGAACGCGCGTTACGCGGCCAGGTTCCGCATGTTGATAACAAATGGCAGGCGCCATCTTAAATTCGAAAAATCGGAAATATCGTTCCGATCAAGTTGCAGCCGTAAGGGAACTCGCGGGTCGAACATTAGGCCTTGCCGATCGCAGTCGCTGTAAGTCTCTGCGGCCGATGATGGGGACGCCTGCGATTGGTCATGGTCAGGATCGCTGACTTGGGATGAGCGCGGAACCATCCCGTTAATTCCGTGCCTTAACCAACAATTAATTATACGTTTGCGGGGGGCCGGCGGCCGGGCCTAGCGTGCCGGTGGGGAGCTGCATCGCAGGCCAAACCAGTTTGGTGCGTACCATGACATATAGATCATATGGGGCGTTGCTCGCCTCGCTGAGCGCAGCCGCGCTGCTGCTGCTTGCCACTAGCAATAGTTTTGCACGATCGGGCGGCCTCGCGGCCCGTGGCGTGGTCGGTGCGCCCGCAGCGGTCCACCCGTCGATCGCGCCGGCGGCGCGGTTCCATCGTCGGAATTCGTTTGTTTTCTGGCCGGGCGGCGGCGGCTTCCTCTACGGGCCTCCCACGAACGACTCCTATGCTGCCGATATGGCCCAGCCGCTCTCGAACGACGTCCGTTACACCTACACCTATGATGTGCCCTGGGATTGGGTGCACCGCTATCCGCCGAACGTCGTTCCGTCGGATCGGCCCTATGTGCCGAGCTGCCCGTCGGAAACCGTGACGGTGCCCGGCCGCGGCGGCGATCAGACCGTCAACATCATGCGCTGCTACTGAGCGCGTCCTCTTTGACGCAGTGCGCGGGGTAGCCGCTAGCCAAGTTCGAAACTGGTCACGCCGAAGATCCGGTCGAGCCGCAGCGGCGGGATCGGACCGGTGTACATGCGCGCCGTCTCGAAGGTCGGCGCAAGGCCAAAACCTTCCGCCAGCGCGATCGCCTCGCGATTGATGCCGGGGACGTCGAGAAAAACCTCGCCGCCACCTGTGCCGGCGAGCAGCGCCTGCATGATGATATCCGCGCCTGCGCGGTCGTCGGCGACCAGCGGACCGATCTTGTGGCCGTGACGGCAGGGGCGGATCACCCCCCAGCCGGCGAGCTTGCCCTCGCGCATCAACGCGCACCCGCTATGGCCGGGTGCACTGACCCAGGCGCGCAGGAAGGCGCTGCGCGCTGCAGGGAAAACGGTGGCGTCATCCGACTCGATCAGTGCCGGCGGAATCGTCTTGAGCGCGACGACGTCGGTGGGCCGCGCCGGCGCCGCGATGTGCCCGCCGTAGCGGATATTGGCGTAGGCGAGTGTAAAGCCGGACTTTCTGTAATTGTCCTGCTGTGCGACGACGCCGTCGAGCCCGATCACGCGCGCGCCTGCATGCGCGATCGCCGCGTTCCAGATCCGCAAGCCGTAGCCGCGGCCGCGCAGCTCCTTGCGCACGATGTAGAAGCCGAGGAAGGCGAAGCGATCGTCGTAGTTGACGCAGGAGATGGTCGCGACCGGTCTGCGGTCGATCTCGCCGATGAGAAAGCCCGAGGGGTCGACGACGGCGAAACAGCCGGCATCCGAAAAGCCCGGATTCCAGCCTTCGGCCGCTGCCCAGTCGGCGGCGAGCGCGATGTCGTCGGCGCGCATGGCGCGGATTTGCAGGTCACCCATGGTCAATCATCGTGTGCAGAGCCTCGTGATCAGACTATACGTCCGGACGGGCGGCGCATAAACCTGCCGCCACATCATGACAACAGCCGGGGATCAACATGGCAGCAGAGAAAGTCGCACTCGTCACCGCGGGCGGCAGCGGCATGGGGGCGGGCGCCGCGCGGCGGCTTGCTGCCGACGGGTTTCGCGTCGCCATCCTGTCCTCCTCCGGCAAGGGCGAGGCGCTTGCGAACGAGCTCGGCGGGCTCGGCATCACCGGCTCGAACAAGTCCAACGACGATCTCAAACGCCTGGTCGACGGCGCCATGGCGAAGTGGGGTCGCATCGACGTGCTCATCAACAGCGCCGGCCACGGGCCGCGCGCGCCGATCGTCGAGATCACGGACGAGCAGTGGCACACGGGGATGGACACTTACCTCCTGAACGTGATCCGCCCGACGCGGCTGGTCACGCCGATCATGCAAACGCAGAAGCAGGGCGCGATCATCAACATCTCGACTGCCTGGGCGTTCGAGCCGAGCGCGATGTTTCCGACCTCGGCGGTGTTCCGCGCGGGTCTTGCGGCCTTCACGAAGATCTTCACTGACACCTATGCCGCCGACAACATCCGCATGAACAACGTGCTACCGGGCTGGATCGACAGCCTGCCGGCGACGGACGCGCGCCGCGACAGCGTGCCGATGAAGCGCTATGGCAAGGTCGAGGAGATTGCCGCAACGATCTCCTTCCTCGCCTCCGATGGCGCCGCCTACATCGCCGGGCAGAACATCCGCGTCGATGGCGGGCTGACGCGGTCGGTGTGAAGCGGAGGGCGCCTCGAGTTGGTTCGAACTTGCCGGCCACGTCCGGCTTTGCGCGCGGGATTGTCGCTGCAGGCGTGCCGCGATTGGTGTGGGCGGCACTGAAATGTGCCTGATAGGCAACAACTGTCGCGCAATAGTGCCATGAGCTCGCCGCAGTCCAAGCGAAGGACGTCCTAGAACAAGACGGTAAGAGGCGCGGGGATTATTTCCGATCTTGCGCTGGACGGTCGCCGCGGTGCGCATCGTTCGCGTGAAGGAGGATTGGAATGAAGAGAATAGCTCTGGCGAGTTCGCTGGTTCTTCTGGGCACGATTGCTGCGTCCGCAGCGGATCTGGCGCCAACCTACACCAAGGCGGCGCCCGTCGTGGCGCCGTTCAACTGGAGTGGTTTCTACATCGGCGGATTCGTTGGTGGGGCGTTTGCGGACCGCAACGCCTTTTCGACAGAACCGGCGGACGCGGGGGGCTTCACGTGGAACGGTCCGCTGAACAACAGCTACGGCCTGTCCAACAGTGTGATCGCGGGCGGCACGATCGGATGGAACTATCAGCCTGTTGCCTCCAACTGGTTGATCGGTATCGAAGGCGAGGTCGGCTATATCCATCTTGGCCGTACCATTCAGGACATCAATGCGGTCAATGTCGGTTTTGCCTATCCGGACAGTCTGGACACCACGCGCATTGGCGATTGGTATGGTGTGATCGCAGGCCGCCTCGGCTTCACCGCGGACCGCGTCTTGTTCTACGGCAAGGGCGGCGTTGCGTTCGTCAACAAGAGCTACAGCTTTGCGGACAATTGCGCGAACATTGCTGCCGGGTGCGGCGGCGGCCTCCTGAATCTCGGACACGATGCCACGCAGGTGACTTGGGCCGCAGGTGCCGGCATCGAGTATGCGTTCACCAGCAACTGGAGCATCAAGGGCGAGTACCTTTATCTGGCGACGCACGAAACCTACACGTCGTCCGGCGTGAATGTTTTCGGTACCACTTACACCAACTCGCACACGGATCCGGGTGTTCACACGGCGAAGTTGGGCATCAACTATCGGTTCGGCGGACCGGTCGTCGCCAGGTACTAAGTCCTTCCTGGACAGCCCTGAGAAAAGCCCCGGCCGAGCCGGGGCTTTTTTCGTTTCTGTGCGGCGCCTCACCGCGATGCGACCAGCCGCGCCAGTGTGGGGAGGATCTTGTAGCGCGCGATCTCGTGGGGATAGTCGCCGCGATTGGCCAGCAGGACGATGCCGAGCCTGCGTGCGGGTACGAGACCGATATAGCCCGACGCATTGTTGAGGCCACCCGGCTTGTCCACGACCGTCACCCCGTCGAGATGCACGGTTTCCCAGGCCATGGCCTGGCCGAATTTGTCGTCGGCGCGGAAGCTCTCGTGCTGCGTCATCCGGATCGCCTCGCGCAGCTCGGGCTCGATCGACCTGCCGTCCGCGCAGCCCGCGACGAACGTCGCAAGGTCGCGCGCTGAGGAAAACATCTGGCCGGTACCCGGAAAGTCGAAATAGCTCTGCTGACTGCCGGGCGGCCCGATCGGCATGCCTTGATCGGAATAGCCCTGCACGGCACGTGCCATCTGTGCATCGCTCAGCATCGCGCGGTTGTCGGGCGCGCGCTCCGGCACGAATGTCGAGGTCATGCCGAGCGGCTTCAGCATGCGGTTTGTGATCAGCTCGCGGATCGGCGTGCGATAGCGGCGCTCGAGCACGAGCTGGAGCAGTACGTAGCCGGCGTGGGTATAGATGCGCTGCTTGCCGGGCTCGATGCCCGGCGGCGGCGTCCATGCGTTGAGCATGTCGAGGAACTGGCCGAGGCCGAAGGACTCGTTCGGCCATGGCGGATGATCTGTCGGCAGCAGCAGCCCGGACGTATGCGTGACGAGCTCGCCGACCGTGACGCGGCGGATGTAGTCGCCGTTCAGCTCGGGCAGGAGCGCTGCCACGCGCTCGTCGAGCCGCAATTCGCCGCGGCGCACCCCGAGCGCGACCAGCGTCGCCTCGAAAGTCTTTCGCAGGGAGGCGAGGTTGAACAGCGTGTCCGACGTGACCGGACGCCTGGCCCCGTCATCGGCAAAGCCGTAGTTGAAGAAGTCGACGTGGCGGCCCGCATAGAGCGCGGCGGCAAGACCACCGGAATGATCGGGAGTCGCCGTTGGCGCGAGCTCAGTCGCCACGATGTCCCGCAACATCGGAATCATGTCGGAATCCGCATGGGCAGGGCGGGTGAAACCGAACGCGAGCGGCAGCAGCGTGGCCTTGGCAAGGGACCGCCGGCTGATGGCAGGGCGCGGTGAGGGAGCAAGAGGGTGCACGCGGTCTGATGATCAAGTTCGAAGCGCCCCCGTTTCACCTCTTATCGGCAAATGGCGCGCAGCCCAATTCACGATCGCGCGGGTAGGGGTTCATCCTTGCCGGGGTAAAAAAAGTAAGTCAGTTGGCTAACAATGATTGACGCCGCTGGGCGCTCCAGCTATAGTTAGCTACATGGCTAACCAATTATCCCGACTCGACCAGGTCTTCGGTGCGCTGTCCGATCCGACGCGCAGGGCGATCGTGATCCGGCTGTGTGCCGGGGAGGCGTCGGTCGGCGAGCTCGCCGATCCCTTCGCAATGGCGCTGCCGAGCTTCATGAAGCACATCCGCGTGCTCGAGGAGAGCGGCCTCGTCGAGTCCGAAAAGTCCGGGCGGGTGCGCACCTGCCGGCTGCGGCCGGAGGCAATGGCGGGCGCGGAGGATTGGCTCCAGCAGCAGCGCGCGATCTGGGAAGCGCGCCTCGACCGGTTCGAGGCTTACGTGATGAAGCTGAAGAAAGAGAAGGAGAGGGAGGTTGCCAAGCGGCCGTCCCGAACAACCAAACGGAAAGGTGCCGAGTGATGACGAGTTCTGCCAACGCTGCCCTGTCGCAATGGTCGCTCGATCGTGAGATCGTGCTGTCGCGCGTGATCGACGCGCCGCGCGAGCTGGTGTTCGAGGCGTGGTCCGATCCAAAACACATGCCGCAATGGTTCGGGCCGGCGGCCTTCAGGACTGAGACCAAGGAAATCGACGTCCGCGTCGGCGGGGTCTGGCGTTTCGACATGATCGGGCCTGACGGCACGATCTATCCGAACCGCATGCGCTTCCTGCGCATCGACAAGCCGCGGCTGATCGAAGTCGATCACGGCACGGACAAGGACGAGGATACCGGCATGTTCCGCATGACGGTCACCTTCGACGCCCATGGCGACAAGACCGTGCTGACGCTACGGCAACTGCATCCGACGGCCGCGCAGCGCGAGATCGTGATCGGCTTCGGCGCCGTCGAGCTCGGCTACCAGACGCTGGACAAGCTTGCAGCGTATGTGGCCAGCCTGAAGGGCTGAGCGCTGTCAGTCGGGGGGCTTCGAAAGAGGTGCCCCCGGCGAGAGCGCGTCGCTCTCGTGAATTGTGACAGCGCACAGCGCAATTATGACAGTGCCGTCACGCAGATTTTTGTCGCCTCACGTTATCGCTTTATGACAGAATTGCTACCGCTAGATGTCAAATCGACTTATGTGGAGCGATTATGTTGCAGTGGCAGGCGCGGTCGAATCCTCTGGCGTGGTGGTGGGGGGGCCTGACGCTTGTCAGCAGCGTCAACATTTTCGTCTGGTTCATGCTGTACCGCGAGTTCTATCCGACTCCGACCGACAGCGTCGGCGGCGGCTCCAACATCGGGTTGATGTTCTTGCTCTGCGCCGGCTATGTGTTCGGCTGCGCGTTCCGCTCGTTCCTGCCGCGCGCCGACGTGCAGCGCATCTGCCTGTTCGACACCTGGCTTTCGAGCGTGTTTGTCGGCCGTTCGGTCGCGACCGTGGCCGAAGTCTGCTTCGCCGCACAATGGGCCATTATCCTGCATCAGCTCGGCGGCATGGCGGGGGCGGAGACCGCGGTGAACATCGCGTGGATCATCGTGCCCGTGATCATCATCGCCGAGTGCTTCTCCTGGTACGCAGTCGTAACCACCAACTATCTCTACAACGCTATCGAGAACTCGCTGTGGGCGGTGACGTTCTTCCTGGCGGGCATCGCGCTGTGCCGGCTGATGCCGGAATTCCAGGGATCGGTGCGCTGGGCGCTGCTCGCGGGCATCATCGGCATCGCCTGCTTCCTCGCCTTCCTCGTCACCGTCGACGTGCCGATGTATCTGAGCCGCTGGCGGGCAGGGCATCCCGAAGGCGGCAGGCTGCTCGGCCTGCTCGAAGGCCTGCATGACGTCGCGACCCGCTGGGTCGTGACGCATGACGTCGCGCATTGGAAGGGCGAGCTTGCCTGGATGGCGCTCTATTTCAGCGCCGCGGTGTGGTCGAGCCTTGCGCTGTGCGCGCTCTATGCGATGGAAGGCTATCTGACGCGCTACCTCGTTTGAGCCGCGACGGTTCAGACCTCGCCGAGATCGATCTGGGTCAAAATGCCCTGGCGCAGCGCCAGCCTGACGAGCTCGATATCGGACTCGACGCCGAGCTTGCCCTTGATCAGGGAGTGCAGGTTCGCGACCGTCTTGGGACTGACGTGCAGCGTCTCGGCGATCTCCTCGGTGGATCGTTCGGCGAGCAGAAGCCTTAGCACCTCGAATTCGCGCGCCGTCAGGACATCGGTCGCCGAGCTCTCGCCGGCGAGCCGGCTCAGCGCCAGCTCGTGGTCGATATCGGGGCTGATGGCGACCCGCCCGGCAAGCACGTCCATCACCGCGCGCACCAGAGTCTCCGGCGGGCTGGTCTTGGTGACGTAGCCCCTCGCGCCGGCGCGGATCGCCTGCACGGCGAAGCCTGCGTTCTGATGCATGGTGAAGACGAGGATCTTTGCGGCCTTGTCCCACTGCCTGATCCGCCTGATGGCCTCCAGGCCGCCGATCCCCGGCATGCTCAGATCCATGATGATCAGATCAGGCGGGCTCTCCTTGAACAGCCGATAGGCTTCCGCGCCGTCGGAGGCCTCGGCGACGACGCGCAGTCCGGGCTGCTTCTGCAGGACGGAGCGATAGCCCTCGCGGACAACGGCGTGGTCGTCGACCAACATGATGGCCCAGTCGGCCTCGCTCATGCCGCATCCTCCAGAGCTTCGAGCTGCCCGTCGGCAGGGCTGACCGGGATCGCAACGCGCAAGGTTGAGCCGCCGTCCGGTCCGGCCGTGAAGCTGAGCTGGCCGCGCATCGCCGCGACGCGCTCGCGCATGCCGAGCAGGCCCATGCCGGATTTGACGGCGGCATCGTTCGGCCGGCCGTCGTCGTCGATGGCGAGCGCGATCTCGTTTGCGGCCATCGCCAGATGAAGGCTGACCTTCGTGGCGCCGGCGTGCTTGGCGGCGTTGGTGAGCGCCTCCTGCACGATGCGGTAGAGATTGGCGCTGATGGACGCAGGTAGGTTCTCGAAGGCGCCTTCGAAGCGGATATCGAAGCGCGGCTGACCGCGGCTGCGACCGTTCCACCCGGACACCAGGCCTTCGAGGCTGGCGACGAGGCCGAGTTCCTCGACATCGGGCGGCCGCAGGCGGAACAGTGCGCCGCGCAGCGTCTCCATCATGCTGGTCGTGGTTCGGGCAATGCTGTCGCACTCTCCGAGCAGTGCAGGACAATCCTCCGCCGCGGTCTGGCGGGCGGATGCGGCGAGCGCGCGGATCGCCGCGAGCGACTGGCCGAACTCGTCGTGCAGCTCGCGCGCCAGATGGCGGCGCTCCTCGTCCTGGAGCGCGATCAGCCGGCGCGTCAGTTCGCTGCGCTCGGACAGCGCTGTGGCAAGACTGGCCGCAAGATGATTGAAGACGTCGCGGATGGCGGAGAGCTCCGCAAGGTCGAAAGGCGGCAGTCGCGCCTCGAGATCGTTGGCGGCAATGCGTTCGAGGCCGGCGCGGACGACCTGCGTCGGACGCAGTGCGCGCGCCAGCGCCGCGTAGACCAGGGCGCACAAGAGCGGCAGCGTGATCGCTAGCACCGTGATCAGGCGGCCGGCCTCGTGCCAGGCCTCCGCGGTCTGCACCGCCGGATCGAACCAGACCACGGCGTCGCCGAGCTTCGCTCCGCGTGCGATCACGGGCCGTGCCGCTTCGCGGCCGGGGTCGAACAGGCCGCGATAGAAGGCTGCGAACGCCTGCGGCGGCGTGCTCTCCGGGGTCGGCGCGCCGCTACAGAATCGCTGGAGCATCTCGCCGCTGGCGCCACGGAAGCCGAGACACAGGCCGGGGGTCATCACGAACGCCGCGACGGGGTCAAGGTTCGGAAAGTCCGAGCGCGGGCCGTTCATCCACTGGACCTTGCCCTGCTGCAGCTCCAGCGTCTTGGCCACGATGGCGGCGATACCGTCGATGCGCGCATGCACCGCGCGGTCGGCCGTGATGAGGAAATAGGCGGAGATCGCGGCGAAGCAGGCGGCCAAGACGGCGGCCACGCGCAACGTCAGACGGACCTTGAGATCGAATCTCGGGCGGTTCCACATCGGCGGGCACCTGGCGTGGACGGTATTGTCACGCTCGCATTAAACGGCAGAACGCCAGCGGCGGAAAGCACCCGCTGCGGTCCCGGAGCACAGTCGTGAAATTTTCCCGGCGGTCGACGGGACCGGAGCGGGTGCGCGGTCCGAGGCGTCAGGCCTAAATTTTCGGGTCCGCTCGATCACGCGAGGCCCGCACATGCTCCTCTCCCGGTTGATCCTCTCTGTTTTTCTTCTCGCTGTTTTGCTGGATGTCCGTCCGGCAAGTGCGGGCACCGAGGCTGCTGCGGCAGCACCGATCGGTGTCGCCATCGAGGATTTCGGCTACCTCGACACGTCCGGCGAGCCGGTCGACCAGACCGCCGCCCACGAGAAGCGGCTCAAGGCGTTCATGGTCGCGTTGCGGCGGGACGTCGAGGCGGACAAGCGCTATCGGCTCGCGCCCGCGGGGCAGGCCGATGCCAAATTCAAGGTCGTCGGCGGCGTCCAGAAGACGAGCACGCTGGTGCAGTGGGCGAGGGTGGCGGTGATCGATGTCGACGCCAAAAAGGTCGTGTTCGAGAAGCTCTACACTTTCCGCGGCGACAATGACGAGGCCTGGGATCGCGCCGAGGCGTTCGTCTCCCGTGAGGTGATCGAAGCACTTGCGCGCCCATCGACAGTCGCGCTTGCGGTGTTCGCTTTCGAGCTCGAGGACACCACGGCCGCACCCATGGCGGGCCTGAGCGAGGCGGATGCCGCACATCTGGCCGAGGTCACGAACGGCGTGCGCGATCGCCTCGCGCAATCCGGCCGCTACCGTCTGATCGACGTCAGCGGCGCGAGCGGGGAGGCCGTGACGCGTCATGCGCTGCGCGACTGCGGCGGCTGCGAGGCAGACATCGCCGGAAAGCTCGGGGCGGACCAATCACTGATAGGTGTGGTACGGCGGGTCAGCCGCACCGAATATACGATCGGATTCCAGGTCCGCGACATCAGGACCGGCCAGGTTGTCGCGCGCGGCGACAGCGGCCTGCGCATGGGCGCCGACTATTCCTGGAATCGCGGCGCCGTGCGGCTGGTCAGCGACCGCCTGATCGAGGGCCAGTAGGCGTCAGAACGTGAGCTGCACCTTCATCGACTGAGAGCGGTCGCTGGCGAGCTCGAAGGCTGTGACCGCGTTCTCGAACGGCAGCGATGCCGAGATCAGCGGCTTCACATCGATCAGGCCTTCGCCCATCAGCCGCACCGCCAGCTCGAACTCCGGATCGAAGCGGAAGGTGCCGCGGAGCTGCAGCTCCTTGGCGACGATGGAGTTGATCGGCAGCGTCATCTCGCCGCCGAGACCGAGCTGCACGATGGTCGCGCCGGGGCGAAGCAAGTCGAGCGCGGTGCGTAGCGCCGCCTGGTTGCCGGACGCCTCGAACAGCGTGTCGAACACGCCCTTGCCGGCGCGCCAGGGATCGAGCGCCGCGGCATTGTTCGCAACGTTGATGGCATGCGTCGCGCCGAGCTTCCTGGCGATCGCCAGCGGCGCGTCGGCCACGTCGGTGACCACGATCTCGGCGGCGCCGCCGAAGCGCGACACCAGGATCATCAGCGCGCCGATCGGGCCGCAGCCGGTGATCAGCACGCGCTTGCCGAGGAGGGGACCGGCCTGCTTGCCGGCATGCAGGCACACTGCGAGCGGCTCCGCCATCGCGGCTTCCGCCAGCGACAGTTTTTCGGCGATCGGCACGGCTTGTGCGGCGTCGACCGTGACGTATTCACGAAAGCCGCCCTGGACGTGGGGATTGCGCATCGCGCTGCCCATGAAGCGCATGTCCAGGCACTGGTTGCGCATGCCTTCCTGGCAATGCAGGCACTGCCCGCACGGCTTGCTCGGATTGACCGCGACACGCGTGCCAGGCTTTACATGCGTGACGCCATCACCGACCGCCGCAACGACGCCGGCAATCTCGTGGCCCAGCGCCATCGGCTGCTGAATCCGCACGGTGCCGAAGCCGCCATGGTGATAATAGTGCAGGTCGGAGCCGCAGATGCCGCCGTTGGCGATTTTGACGCGGACCTCGCCGGATGCGGGCGCCGTATCCGGATAGCTGTCGATCCGCAGGTCTTTCGGTGCGTGGATGACGACGGCACGCATAGGCGTTACTCCTTCAGCTCTTTCAGTGATGGGGCGCGATCACATCGCGGCAATCATGCCGCCATCGACATAGATGATCTGTCCGTTGACATAGGTCGAGGCGTCGGAGGCGAGGAAGACCGCGGCGCCCACCAGCTCGTCGGGCTTGCCCCAGCGCTTGGAGGGGATACGCCCCATCAGCCAATTGTTGAAATCGGCGTTGTTGACCAGTGCCTCGTTCATGTCGGTCAGCATATAGCCCGGGCCGATCGCGTTGGCCTGGATGCCATGCTGGGCCCATTCCACCGCCATCGAGCGGGTGAGATTCTTGATGCCGCCCTTGGCTGCGGTGTAGGGCGCGATCGTCGGCCGCGCCAGCTCGCTGCCGAGCGATCCGATGTTGATGATCTTGCCGTGCTTGCGCGGGATCATCCGCTTGGCGGCCTCGCGGCCTATCACGAAGGCGCTGGTCAGATCCGTCTCGATCACCTTGCGCCATTCGTCGGTGGTGAACTCGACCAGCGGCTTGCGGTGCTGGATGCCGGCATTGTTGACGAGGATGTCGACCGCGAGCCCCTCGCGATCGAAGCGCTCGAAGCTGGCGACGATCGCGGGCTCATCGGTGACGTTGAAGGCGGCGCCTTCGGCCTTGTGCCCGGCGGCGCGGAATTCGGCGACTGCCTGCTCGACCCGCTTGGGATCGACGCCGTTGATGATCAGCTTGGCGCCGGCCTTCGCCAGGCCTTCCGCAATCGCGCGCCCGAGCCCGCGGGAGGAGCCGGTGACGAGCGCGGTGCGGCCGGTGAGATCGAACAAGGTGGTGCTCATCTAGGAATCCTCAAACGTTGGAGCGGCGCACGGTGAGATCGGACCGGTCGAATACCGCAGGCAGGAGATCGACGCCAAGACCGGGACCTTCCATCGGAAAGACGTAGCCGTCCTTGATCACGGGCATCGTGGTGACGAGTTCATTGTACCAGCCTTTGTAGAAGGCGCGCACTGATTCCTGGATCAGCGTGTTGGGCTGGCTGAACGACATATGGATCGCGGCAATGAAGCCGACCGGGCCGATGCAATCATGCGGTGCAAAGGGGCGGTGATAGGTCTCCGCCATCGCCGCGATCTTTCGGCCCTCGGTGAGGCCGCCGGTCCAGCACAAATCAGCCATCACGACATGCATGGCGTCGCGGTCGAGCATGTCCTTGTAGGGGAAGCGCGAGCCGAGCGTCTCGCTGGCGCAGACCCAGACGTCGGTCGAGCGCGCATATTCGGCAAGCGCCTGCGGCGAGTTCATCCGGATCGGGTCCTCGTACCAGGTCGGCTTGTAGGGCTCGAGCGCCCGCGCGATCTGTTTTGCGGTGGGCAGATTCCAGAGCGAATGGAGCTCGACCATGATCTCCATCTTGTCGCCGACGGCTTTGCGGATCTTCTCGAAGGGCTCGATCGCCTGCTTCATCTGGGCCGCGGTGATGAAGAGGCCGTTGTTCTCCTGCGCGGCCGGGTCGAACGGCCAGATCTTCATCGCCGAGATACCGCTCTCCAGAAGGCTTTCGGCCAGCGCGTCGGCGCGGTTCATGAAGGCGTCGAGGTCCTCATAGGGACTTTGCACCTCTCCGAGATTCCAGTTCGAGACCGGGCGGATGTTGGTGGAGCGGACATATTTGGTGCCGGCGCAGGTGTTGTAGATGCGCTGCTTGTCGCGGCAGAGGCCGCCGAGCATCTGGTGCACGGGCTGGCCGCAGACCTTCCCGAACAGGTCCCACAGCGCAATGTCGATTGCGGACGCCGCGCGATATTCGACCCCGGTCGAGGACTGCGCCATCGGCAGATTGAGCATGTCGCGATGGATCGCCTCGATGTGGAGGGGATTGCGTCCGAGGAGTCGGCCGGCAAAAGTGTCGTGGATCTGAGCTTCGACGGCGCCCGCGCCATAGAAGGTCTCGCCCAGGCCGATGACCCCGGCATCGGTGTGCACACGCACCCAGATCACATTGGCGAATTCCTCGGTGCGCAACGTCTCGATCGACGTGATTTTCACGGCAACGTCCTCCCGTCGAGGGGCGCGGCGAGCGCCCGTCTTGTTGTTTTTGCTTTGACTGTACCTTGGGCCGCCGATGCCCCGGCTCGGAACGCAGTTTTACGCCCGCTTGTAATATATCACAACATGTTTATGCTCGTCACAAACAAGATGCGATCCGGCCCGGGGACGAGGCGGGGTCGATGGGAGGACAACATGGTGCGGCGCAAGCGCGCGCTCGAACTGGTCAATCCAGAGAGACAAGGCGCAATCGGCCGGCGCAATCGCGTCAATTTCGTCGAACTGGCCTATCAGAAGATCGAGGATCTGCTCGTCAATTGCGAGCTGCGGCCGGGACAGTTCCTGACCATGCTCGAATTGCAGCACATCACGGGCTTTGGCCGCACACCGGTGCACCACGCCGTCAACACGCTTGCCGCCGACACATTCATCATCATCCGCCCCCGTCATGGCCTTCAGGTCGCACCGATCGATCTGGCACGCGAGCGCATGCTGCTGGGGCTGCGCCGCGACATGGAACGCTTCGTGATCCGCCTTGCGGCCGATCGCGCCAGCCTCTCTCATCGCAATCAAGCCCTTCATATCGAGCGCGCGCTGCGCGAGCGTCGGGACAGGCTGTCGCTCGACGACTTCAACAGCCTCGATCGCCGCATCGACGCACTGATCCTGGAGGCCGCGGGCGAACCGTTCCTGGCGCACACGATGCGACCGCTGCACACGCTTTACCGTCGCATCGGCTTCATCCATCACCGCCACATGCCGGGGCAGGCCGACATGACCGGCACCATCGATCGCCATCTCGATATCTTGAGCGCCATTGCCAATCGCCGCGTTGAAGCGGCGGTGGAAGCAAGCGACGCGCTGATCGACTTCATGGACGCGATGTTCGTTGGGATGGAGGCGGGGATCGATCCGCGGCTGCTCGATTGCAGCATCGAGCCGCTGCTCGGCACATAAGAAAATCTCAGGGAGAACAAGAACATGTCAACAATGGCCATGCCACAACCGACTGCGAGCGAGGCCGCGGTCCGCTACCTCATCACCAACTATAGTCCCAAGGGCAACAAGGTCGGCTGGCTGATGATGGCCTCGATCCTGGTCGAGGCCTGGGATCTCTATTCGATCGCCTTCGTGCTGATCTTCATCCGTGAGCAATACAATCCCGATCCCTTGATGCTCGGTCTCGCCGCGGCCGGCACGCAAGGCGGCGCCCTGATCGGCGCGTTGCTCGGCGGCTGGCTCTCCGACAAGATCGGCCGTCGTGTGATGTTCCTGGTCACGATGGTGATGTTCATCATATTGGCGCTGGCTCAGGCCTTCGTGCCCAGCGTCGGCTGGCTCGTCGTGATCCGCTTCCTGCTCGGTGTTCCCCTCGGCTCGGACATCTCGACCGGCTACACTTACATCATGGAATCCATGGCCAAGGGCGAGCGCGAGGTCATGGGCAACCGCTGGCAGTTCATGTTCGCGGTGGGCGAAGTCCTCACCATCGGCGTCATCGTCATCTTCCTCCTGATCGACATGCAGCACGAGACGCTGTGGCGCGTGACGCTCGGGCTCGGTGCGGTGCCCGCGCTGATCATCCTGATCATGCGCCACGACGTGCCGGAGACGGCGGTGTGGCTGGTGCAGAAGGGACGCTACCGCGAAGCCAAGCAGGTCGCCCGCGAGATGTTCAATGACGATCTCGCGATACTGCCGGACCAGGACGTGGAGGTGCCGAAGGTCAGCACCCGCGCGTTCCTCGCCGATCTCAGGAAGGATCCGATCCGCTGGCGCGCCACGATCTACGGCTGGATCGCCTGCTTCGCGCAAGGCAGCGAGTTCTCGACCTTCGCGTTCTACCTGCCTGTCCTGTTCGTGATGGTCGGCGTGTCCAGCGTCCTCGGCAACAATCTGGTGACGATGGCGCTATTCTGCTTCGCCGGGCTCTCGGGCTGGGTCGGACCGCTGCTGACGCCGAAACTCGGCCATCGCGGCATTGCAATCGCGGGTTTTTCGATCGTGCTGGTGTCGCTGCTGGTCGCGGCCTTCGCGCTCTATACCGACAACAAGATCCTGCTGCCCTTTGCGGCGGCCGGCATGCTGTGGGGGCACTACTGGGACGCCTCGAACTGCATGACCATCCCGACCATGGTCGCCAGGCCGAAGTATCGCGGCACTGCGAGCGGCTTCGCCTACATGTTCGTGAAGCTGCCGTCGTTCCTGGCGATCTTCCTGTTCCCGGCGCTGTTCTCGGCGATCGGGCAGGCGAACGCCACGCTGTTCGTCGCGATCTTCCCGCTGATCGGATTGCTTGCCGCGATCTTCATCCTGCCGGAGGTCTATGGCTACGAGAACGACTGACGGACCACGCCAAGTGCCGTGCTCACCTGATCGCGGCCGCAAGTGCCGCGATCAGGGCCGGCGGCGTCACGAGCAGGCCCAGTTTGAGGAACGGCCAGGCGCCGACCTCGATCTTCTCGCGACGCAGAGCCACCAGCCACAGGATGGTGGCGAGCGAGCCGGTGATCGAGAAATTCGGCCCCAGGTCAACGCCGATCAGGATGGCGCTGACGACCGATGTGGGCAGGTGGTCGCTGGCCACGATCGATCCGGCGACGAGCCCCACCGGCAGATTGTTGGCGATGTTGTCGGCAGTTGCAGTCGCAATCCCGACGCTCCAGGCGGCCTTGGGCACGGACTGCGCGACAGCCTCGTGCAGCAGCGCGCTGAGATGGCCGATCACACCGGTCTTGATCAGCGCCTCCACCATCACGAAGAGGCCGCCGACGAGCGGCAGTACGCTCCATGACACGTGCTTGAGCACCGGTACGGGCGACTGACGGCTGAGCAGCAGGACGAGGCCGGTCGTGACGGCGCCGCAGATGAAGGTCGGCAGACCCAGTTGCTTGTCGAGCGCCGACGCGGTGATCAGCACGAGGCCGATTGCGACAATGCCGATGGCGGTCAGCTTGCCGCCAGGGCTGAGCCTCTTGTGCGCGACCTTGTGCTCGAGGGTGTCCTCCTTCAGTGCGCGATGCTGGGTGAGGCGGAGAACGACGTAGGTGAGCACGATCGAGGCGAGTGAGGGCAGCGCGAACAGGCGGAGCCATTCGGCCAGATGCGGCATGTGCGCGCCGAACACGACGAGGTTGGCGGGGTTCGAAATCGGCAGCACGAAGCTCGCGGCGTTGGCAATGAAGGCGCAGACGAAGAGATAGGGCAGCGGCTGCGCGCCGGCGGCACGGGTCGCCGCGTAGACCGCCGGCGTCAGCACGATCGCGGTGGCATCGTTCGACAGGAACACGGTGACCAGCGTGCCGACGAGATAGATCAGCAGAAACAGGCGCCGCGGCGAGCCGCGGGCATATTCGACGGCGAGCGCCGCGAGATAGTCGAACAGGCCTTCGAGTCGGGCGAGCTCGGCGATCAGCATCATGCCGATCAGGAACAGATAGACGTCGATGCCCTTTTCGACGCCGGTCAGCGCGTCATGCCAGCTCAGGAAGCCGAACAGCACCAGCGCGACGGCGCCTGCCGCGGCCCAGATTGCCTCGGGCAGGCGAAAGGGGCGGATGATGACGCCTGCGGTCGCAAGCACGATGATGCTCCAGGCCCAATAGGCAGCATGCGGCGCGATCGGCAATGTGGTCCTCTCTCGATGGTTATTGTGCAGCGATAGCCGAAGCCGGCCGTGCTGTCTTCCCCTGCGGTTGTGACTGTGGACACCGCGTCTCGGGGAAGGCGACGATGCAGACGACGGCACCGACTGCGGCGATGGCGCCGAGGGTGAGAAAAGCCGCGCTATAGCCCGCACCGACCACGACCAGGCCGGCCAAGGTCGTCGACAGGGCCGCGCCGATGCTTTGCGCGGTGATGATCGCGCCCTGCGCGACGTTGAAGCGGCCAGTGTTGCGCATGATATCTGCGACGATGACAGGGAAAATCGCGCCAAAGATGCCTGCGCCGACACCGTCGAGCAGTTGCACGCCGACTAGCCAGAACGGGTTGTCAGAAAGGGTATAGAGCGCGCCCCGAATGGGCAGGATCAGCAGTGCGCCAAGGAAGAAAGGCTTATGACCCCAGCGGTCGGCCCGCGCGCCGACCAGCATCGCGAACGGCACCATCACGATCTGCGCGGCCACGATGCAGGCCGACATCAGACTGGTGCCGAGATGTTTGTCCCCGAGGGCAAGCTTCTGGCCGACCAGCGGCAGCATCGCCGCATTGGAGAGGTGGAACAGCACGACGCAGATCGCGAAGACGAGCAGGGGCCGGCTGGTGAGCAGGACGCTGAAGCCCGAGGGCTGATCGCGGGCTTCTTTTGCCTCGCTATTGTGCAGGCCGCGGGCGAGATCGTGGTCGATGGCGCGTTCCGGGATGCAGAGAATGCTGACGAGGCTTGCGAGCGCCATGGCGGCGATGAGATAGAACACGACGCTCGGTCCGAACCAGTAGGCCGCGATGCCGGCGATAGCGGCGGCGACAGCATTGCCGGCGTGATTGAAGGTCTCGTTGCGCCCGATCCGCGCCGTGAAGGCGCGGTGGCCGAAGATGCCGAGCGAGACAGCCGCGATCGCGGGCGGAAACACGACCGCCGATGTGTGTGCCAGCCCTTGTGAGACCGCGACTGGCAAGAAGCCTGGCCACACCGGAAGCAAGAGCGAGCATGCCGTCACCACAATCGCGGCAACGACCATCACCAGCCGTTTGGCCCTGGTCGCATCGACCAGCGCGCCGGCAGGCGTCTGCGCGACAATGCCGGCAATCGTCGCGATCGACATCACGATGCCGATACGCGCCTCATCCCATTGCTGCTCGGTGAGGAGATAGACCGCGAGATACGGCCCAAGCCCGTCGCGGACGTCGGCAAGAAAGAAGTTCGCCGCATCCAGCGCGCGGCCGGCTTGAACCTGTTGGTCGGGACTGCGCTTCGACATAGGTCTCTCGATCGAGGCGCAGAATTCGCCCTGCGAGAAACCGATGTCGGAGCAGATTGGTTCGGTCACATCAGCGCGAGCGCATTGTTACAATTTGATCGCCAGCAGCACCGCTCCGGCGCCGATCATGGCGATGCCAAGCCAGCCCTGCGTGGTCGGACGCTCACCGAGAAAGGCGAAGGCGAACAGCGCCACCAGCACCACGCTGAGCTTGTCGATCGGCGCGACCAGCGTCGCCGGCCCAAGTTTCAGCGCGCGGAAATAGCATAGCCAGGATGCACCGGTGGCAAGGCCCGACAGGATCAGGAACAGCCAGGTCTTCGATGAGATTGCCGATGGCACCGCGAACTGCCCGGTGAGGAACAGCAGCAGGGAGAAAGCCAGCAGCACCACGATGGTGCGGATGAAGGTTGCAAGATCCGGGTTGATGTTCTCGACGCCGACCTTGGCAAAGATCGCGGTCAGCGCGGCGAAGCAGGCGGAGAGCAACGCCCAAATCTGCCAGGCGGAGAGGAGGGTGGATTTCATGGGGGACCTGACTGAACTTATCGGAAGTTAGGGACGGAATCGACGCGCCAACTGCTCCGTCGTCGTCTCGGACAAGCGAAGCGCAGATCGGGGACCCATACCGCGGAATCCATCTTGAGGTACACTGGTCGTCGTTCTTCGCCAAACACAACCCTGTGGTTATCGCGACGAGCGCGAGCGCTCGCGCGGGGATCCCGGATCTGCGCTCCGCTTCGCTGCGCTTGTCCGGGATGACGACTGTGTGTGACGGCCTCTACCTTGCCACCGGCAGCTTTTCCGCCATCGCCTTGCGCAGGATGCGTGACAGCGACTCGACCGAATACGGCTTCTGGATCAGCTCGAAACCGCGGTGGGCGCTTTCGGCGAGCACGTTGCTGTAGCCGGAGGTCAGCACCACCGGCAAACCCGGATAGCGCTCGCGGATCACGCCGGCGAGCTCGACGCCGTTCATGCCGGGCATGATAACGTCGGAGAACACGAGATCGACGGCGAATTCGTTCTCGCCGAGGATGGCCAGCGCCGCGTTGGCGTTGGCGGCACGGCGCACGACATAGCCGAGGTCTTCGAGCAGTTCGGTGGAGAAGCGGCCGACGTCGTCATTGTCTTCCACCACGAGCACGCGATAACCGCGTCCCGTGGCGGCGGGCTCGCTCATCAACGATGCTGCCTCCGTGGACAGGGTCGGGCTCGGCGCCTGGGGCAGGTAGATCGTGAAGGTTGCGCCACGTCCGACGCTGCTCTCGACAGCGATATCGCCTTCGGACTGCTTTGCGAAGCCGAAGGCCTGGCTGAGGCCGAGCCCGGTGCCTTTGCCGACCTCCTTGGTGGTAAAGAACGGCTCGAAGATCGCCTCGAGATTTTCCGGCGCGATCCCCGAGCCGTTGTCGTGGACCGAGATGGCGACGAAGTCGCCGCCTCGCGCGGATTGTGTGCGCAACGCCGGGATGCCCTTGAGCTTGCGGACCGCGATGGTCAGAAGCCCCCCGTCCTTCATCGCATCGCGTGCGTTGACGGCGAGGTTGATCAGCGCGGTCTCGAACTGCGCGATGTCGGCGATGGTGAAGCAGTCGGGATCGTGCACCTCGACCACGATCTCGATCCGGCCGCCGACCAGTGGCCGCACCAACTGCGCCACGCTTTCCACCTGCGTGCCGACGTTGAAGACCTGCGGTTTCAAGGGCTGGCGCCGCGCAAAGGCAAGCAGCTGTGCCGTCAGGTTCGAGGCGCGTTCGACCGTCTCGGAGATGGCATCGACGTAACGCCGTCGACGTTCTTCCGGCAGCTCGCGCCGGCGCAGGAAGTCCGTGGCCGAGCGGATGATGGTGAGGAGGTTGTTGAAATCATGCGCGACACCGCCCGTGAGCTGGCCGATGGCCTCCATCTTCTGCGACTGGCGCAACGCCTCCTCGCCGCGGCGGCGCTCGGTGATGTCGACGGCTTCGGGCACGGCGCCGGAGATCTTGCCGTACTGGTCGAGCAAGGGACGGATGCTGAAATCGAACCAGCGTTCGCCGATGGGAAGGCGGAGCAGCATCTCTATTCGCACCGCTTCGCCGGTCAAAACCGTATCGAAGGCATTGCGGACCATCGTCGACATGCCTTCTGTCGCGGTGAACCACGGTGTGTCCCAGAACGACTTTCCGATGACGTCGCGTGGTGCGGCCCGGATGCCGGCGAGCGCCGTCGCGTTGGCGTAAAGCACGTCGCCTTTGAGGTTGAGCAGGCCCTGGTACTGGTTGCTGGTTTCCAGGATCGCACGCAGCCGAGCCTCGTTGGCTTCGAGCTGCGCGGTGCGCTCGATGATGCGCTCCTCCAGCGTTTCGTTGAGCTGCCGGAGCTCGATCTCGGCCTGCTTGGCGGCGGTGATGTCGTGGGCGACGCCGATAAAGCCGATATGCTTGCCGTTGGGGTCCCAGCGCGGCTGCGATTCCGAGCGCAGCCAGCGCCACTGGCCGTCGGCACGCTTGTAGCGTGCTTCCAGCACGAAGGGCTTTAGCGAGGCTTCGCCCTGCACGGATTGCTGGAGGACCTGGGGGAGGTCGTCCGGGTGCAGCACCTTGCGCCAGTCGAAATCGATCGCCTCCTCGAAGGGGAGGCCGAGGAAATCGACATAGGCCTGGTTGGCGAAGGAGCGCTTGCGGTCGAGCTTGGTGACCCAGATCGGTACCGGCGCGCTGTCGGCGATCAGGCGGAAGCGCTCCTCGCTCTCCCGCAGCGTCGCCTGCGCCAGCATCTGGTCGGTGACGTCGAGGTCTGCGCCGAGCAGCCGCACCGCGCGGCCGCCCGCATCGCGCTCGATCTTGCCGACGACACGGATCCAGCGCACCTCGCCGTCGCTGGGGCGATTGATACGGTAGGTGTCGGAATAATCTTCGCTCTCGCTCTTGAGAATGGCGAAGAGATGCTGGACCCTCCGCTCGCGGTCCTCAAAATGGATGCGACCGGCCCAGTCTTCGTAGGTCTCGCTGGCCGCCTCCGGCGGTAAGCCGTGGATCAGGAGATATTCGGGGGTACGGCGGTTCCTGACGCCGTCACGGAAATCGATCTCAAGGCCGCCGACACCAGCGATGCGCTGGATGCGCGCAAGTTCAGCCTCGCGCTCCTGCAACGCGCGATAAGCGTTGTCGCGCTCGCGGGCGATCTCCTCCAGATGCTGGCGCAGCCTTTCGGCGGCGATGGTCTCGGGCAAAGGATCGTTCAAGGGTCGGCCGCTGTGATGCACGTGCCTGCGCAATATTCACACAGACCGGGCGCGATGGCTACCCATTGCAATGGCCTGAAGGGCGAGAATGGTGTCGGAGAAGTGTGGACGACAGATCAACGTCGCGCCCGAGGAATTTGTTCCGCCCGCAGGAACGATTAACGTCGCGAAGCGTCGTCGCCGGGCCCAAGATGGGTTCGAGATAGGCTCAAGAAATGCCTGCGAGGGGATATAAACCTTGAAGTTGTTTGTCTGCCAGGCCTGCAGCAACGTTCTCTATTTCGAGAACCGCGCCTGCGAACGCTGCGGCCACCGGGTTGCCTTCCTCCCTGAGAAGGAGATGCTTTCCGCGATCGAGCCCGAGGGGACGGCCTGGACGACGCTGGCCGACAAGGGCAAGGGCCGCATGTTGTGCGCCAATGCCGAATTCGACGCCTGCAACTGGCTGACCGAGCCCGGCAGCAGCGATCTCTACTGCCGCGCCTGCCGGCACAACGGCACGGTGCCCGACCTTTCCGATCCGGCACAGCTTGCCGGCTGGCGCGAGCTGGAGGTGGCCAAGCACCGGCTGTTCTATTCGATTTTGCGGTGGAAGCTGCCGCTGACGACGCGGGCAGAGGATCCCGCGCATGGGCTGATCTTCAACTTCCTTGCCGATGATCCCTTCAGCGGTCAGCGGATCGTGACCGGCCACGACAACGGCCTGATCACGATCGCGCTTACCGAAGCCGACGACATCGAACGTGAGCGGCGCAGGCTCGAGATGGGCGAGCCATACCGGACGCTGCTCGGGCATTTCCGCCACGAGGTCGGACATTATTTCTGGGACGTGCTGGTGCGGGACGGTGGCAAGCTCGACGAATTCCGCGCGGTGTTCGGTGACGAACAGGTCGACTATGGACAGGCGCTCCAGCGCCACTATGCGGAGGGGCCGCCGGCAGACTGGCAGCAGAACTATGTCTCGGCCTATGCGACCATGCATCCCTGGGAGGACTTCGCCGAGACCTGGGCGCACTACCTCCACATCGTCGACACCCTGGAGATGGCCTCCGAATTCGGCATGGAGGTGCGCCCCAGGGTCGACCCCGACGGCGAACTGACGGCGCGGATCCGCTTCAATCCCTACGTGGCGGCCGATGTCGAGAAGCTCGTCACGGCATGGCTGCCCTTCACCTTTGCCATCAATAGCGTCAACCGGGCGATGGGCGCCCGCGACCTCTATCCCTTCATCCTGTCACCGGCGGTAATCGGGAAGCTCGGCTTTGTCCACGAACTGGTGCGCAGCGCGGTGAGGTCCGGCAAATCGATAGAGGATCGATAAGCCCGGCTTTCAGGAGGCGATAAGGCCGGCGGGGGATTGCCTGGCAGTGTCTGGTACGCCAGAGCGGGCTGCGGATTTAGGCCGTTGCCTCCGGCCCATTTTGCTGTACCACGGACACATCACGGCTCGTCCCATCAGCCCGAACGGTTGAGGGAGGGGTCCCGCCCAGGGTCGAAGAACCAAGAAAAGCATGTTCAAGCGCATTCTGATCGCCAATCGCGGCGAAATCGCCTGCCGGGTCATCAAGACTGCCCGCCGGATGGGAATTGAGACGGTTGCCGTCTATTCCGAGGCCGACCGCGATGCCCTGCATGTCGAGATGGCCGATGAGGCGGTCCTGATCGGGCCACCGGCCGCGGCCGAGAGCTACCTCGTGATCGAGAAGATCGTCGAGGCCTGCCGCAAGACGGGCGCCGAGGCCGTGCATCCCGGTTACGGCTTCCTGTCCGAGCGCGAGGCGTTTCCGCGCGCGCTGGAAGCGGCCGGCATCGTCTTCATCGGCCCGAACCCGGGCGCGATCGCTGCGATGGGCGATAAGATCGAATCCAAGAAGGCCGCCGCCAAGGCCAAGGTCTCGACCGTGCCCGGCCATCTCGGCGTCATCGAAGACGACAAGCACGCGGTGCGCATCGCCGACGAGATCGGCTATCCCGTGATGATCAAGGCCTCCGCGGGCGGCGGCGGCAAGGGCATGCGCATCGCGCATTCCAAGAGCGAGGTCGCCGAAGGCTTCAATCTGGCCAAAGCCGAAGCCAAGGCCTCGTTCGGCGACGACCGCGTCTTCGTCGAGAAGTTCATCGTCGATCCCCGCCACATCGAGATCCAGGTGCTTGGCGACAAGCATGGCAACGTGATCTATCTCGGCGAGCGCGAATGCTCGATCCAGCGCCGCAACCAGAAGGTCATCGAGGAGGCGCCGTCGCCGCTGCTCGACGAGACCACGCGCCGCAAGATGGGCGAGCAGGCGGTCGCGCTGGCGAAGGCCGTCAATTACGATTCCGCCGGCACTGTCGAATTCGTCGCCGGACAAGACAAGAGCTTCTACTTCCTGGAGATGAACACCCGCCTCCAGGTCGAGCATCCCGTCACCGAGCTTGTCACCGGTATCGACCTCGTCGAGCAGATGATCCGAGTTGCCGCCGGCGAGAAGCTCGCCATCTCGCAGAAGGACGTGACGCTGACGGGCTGGGCGGTGGAATCGCGCCTTTACGCCGAAGACCCGTTCCGCAACTTCCTGCCGTCGATCGGGCGCCTCGTGAAGTACCGCCCGCCGGCGGAGCTGAGCAAGGACGGCATCACCGTGCGCAACGACACCGGCGTGCAGGAGGGCGGCGAGATCTCGATCCACTACGATCCGATGATCGCCAAGCTCGTCACTCATGCGCCGTCGCGCGCTGCGGCCATCGAGGCCCAGGCGACCGCGCTCGATGCATTCTATGTCGACGGCATCCGTCACAACATTCCGTTCCTCTCCGCGCTGATGAACCATCCGCGCTGGCGCGAGGGACGGCTCTCGACCGGCTTTATCGCCGAGGAGTTTCCGAAGGGCTTTTCGGCGCGCGTGCCCGAGGGCGAGGTCGCGCGACGGATCGCCGCTGTCGGTGCCGCCATCGATCACGTGTTGGGAGAGCGCAAGCGACAGATTTCCGGCCAGCTCGGCGGCCGCATCGTGCAGCGCGAGCGTCGCCGCGCCGTGTGGCTCGACCGCGAGGAGATCGCGCTCGAGATCGCACGCGAAGGCGAGGCGATCGCGGTGCGCTTCCTCGATGCCGACGGCAAGACCGGCAACGCACATCTCCTGGAATCGCCCTGGAAGCCTGGCGATCCGGTCTGGCAGGGCACGATCGACGGCCACTTCATCGCCGTGCAGACGAGGCCGATCCCGAACGGCATGCGGCTCGCCCATCAGGGCGTCGAGGTGCCGGTCTACGTTTGGACCGAAACGGAAGCCGCCTCTGCACGCCTCATGCCGGTGACCGCGGCCTCCGACACCGGCAAGAAGCTGCTGTGCCCGATGCCCGGCCTCGTGGTTTCGATCGCGGTGACGGAGGGGCAGGAGATCAAGGCCGGCGAGACGCTTGCTGTCGTCGAAGCCATGAAGATGCAGAACGTGCTGCGCGCGGAGCGCGATGGCACGGTGAAGAAGATTCACGCCAGCGCCGGTGCCACGCTGGCGGTAGACGCGTTGATCCTCGAGTTTGCGTAAGGTTGTAAGTTGGGTCTCCGCAGGACCCGCAGACACCCGTCATTGCGACGAGCGAAGCGACGAAGCAATCCAGACTGCCTTTTGCGGAGAGATTCTGGATTGCTTCGCTGCGCTCGCAATGACTGAGAATGTTGAGGCTGCGTCGCAACAGTTGAGACAAGCACCATGGCCTTCCGGCAACGCCGCGAAAAACTGCGATCGATTCTTTCCGGGCATGGCTGCATCCGTCCCGGCTCGGTCTATGATGCGATCTCGATCCGGATCGCCGAGGATATCGGCTTCGAAATGGGTATGTTCGGCGGCTCGGTGGCCTCGCTCGCCGTGCTCGGCGATCCCGACATCGCGCTGATCACGCTCACGGAGCTTGCCGAGCAGATGCGGCGGATGTCGCGTGCCGCCGCATTGCCGGTGCTGGTCGATGCCGATCATGGCTATGGCAACGCGCTCAACGTCCGTCGTACGGTGCAGGAGCTGGAGGCCACGGGCTGCGCCGGCCTCACCATCGAGGACACGCTGCTGCCGCAGGCCTTTGGCGCAGCGAAGACGGAGCTCATCTCGCTGGAGGAAGGCGTCGGCAAGATGAAAGCGGCGCTCGATGGCCGCAGCGATCCTTCGCTGGTGATCATGGGGCGTACCGGCGCTGCCGGGGTCACCTCGCTCGAGGACACCATCAGGCGCGCGCAGGCCTATGAGGCCACCGGCGTCGACGCCTTGTTTTTCACCGGTATCAAGGCGCGCGCCGATCTCGAGGCGATCGCAGCGGCCACGCGGTTGCCGATCGTGCTGGGCGGGGCGCCGGACGAGTTGAACGCGCTCGACTATCTCGCCGCCCAGCGTGTGCGTATCGCGCTGCAAGGCCACGCACCGATCGCCGCGGCAACGCAGGCCGTCTACGACACGCTGAAGGCGCTGCGCGAAGGGATGCCGCCAAAAGACCTCAGAGGTCTCGCATCGTCGGAGCTGAACGGCCGGATCATGCGCGAGGCCGACGTGAAGGCACGCAGTGCCGATTTCCTCGGGTTGAAGCGATGAGCCGGGCCATCCTCCAGGTCATGATCAGCGGCCGCGTCCAGGGTGTCGGCTATCGCGCGTGGGTCGAATATCAGGCGAGCGCCAGCGGACTGGAAGGCTGGGTGCGCAATCGCCGCGACGGCAGCGTGGAGGCGCTGTTTGCGGGGCCGCCGACCCGCGTCGCCGAAATGGTCGCCTTGTGCCGGCATGGTCCGCCGTCTTCGCGTGTCGACAACGTCACCAGCGAAACCGCGAGCGAGGGCGATTTGAACCTCCGGCGGGCAGGAGAGGCGTTCTCGGTCTTGCCGACGGTGTAGTTTCACCGCGGCAGCTTGGCGATGGCGTCGCTGAGCTCGTGGATCTCGTAAGGCTTGCGCAGGATCGGAAAATCGCCGCGCACGTCGGCTGCGGCGTCGCTGTAGCCGGTCGCGAGCAAGATCGGCAGGCCGGGACGGATCTGGCGCAGGCGATGGGCGAGGGTGAGGCCGTCCATCTTGCCGGGCATGACGATGTCGGAGAATACGAAGTCGACGCCGTCATGCTCGATCTCGCGCAATGCCTCCTCGGCGTCCGCCACACGGCGCACCTGATAGCCAAGCTGCTCCAGGAGCCCGATGCTGACCTGCGCGACGTCCGGATTGTCCTCGACCAGCAGCACGGTACCGCTACCGCGCGAGGGGGCGGCGGCCGTTTCGCGCTGTGGTTCGCTCGCCTCGCGCGGCAGGAGAATGGTGAATGTCGTGCCCTTGCCGAGCTCGCTATCCACCTTGACGGTGCCGCCGGCCTGATGGGCAAAGCCGTGCACCTGGGACAGGCCGAGCCCGGTGCCCTTGCCGACCGGCTTGGTCGTGAAGAACGGCTCGAAGATCTTATCAAGTACGTCGGAGGGGATGCCGAGCCCGGTGTCGGCAACGCTGATGGCCACGAACTCGCCGGAGTGAAGCTGTTCGGATACCACCACGTTGCGGGCACCGATCGTCACGGTGCCGCCGTCGGGCATCGCGTCGCGCGCGTTGATCATGAGGTTGAGCAGCGCCGTCTCAAGCTCGGACGCGTCGGCCCTGATCGGCCAGACATCGCGGTCGATGTCGAAAGCGAGCCGCACAGGGCTGCCGACGCCGGCATAGAGGACCTCGCGGATCGCCGTGATCCGCTCGCCGAAATGGATCGCTTGGGGATTGACGCTCTGACGCCGGGCAAAAGTCAGGAGCTGGGCCGTTAGCGCGGCGCCGCGCTTCGTTGCCGTATCGATCGCGGAGATTGCGCGCTCCAGCTTGGCGTCCTGCTCGGAGCTCCGCTTGAGAACATGAAGGCTGCCGCTGATGATCATCAACAGGTTGTTGAAGTCGTGCGCGACGCCGCCAGTGAGCTGGCCGAGCGCATCGAACTTCTGGGACTCGGCGAGCTGCTTCTGCATCGTCTCGAGCTTGATCGCGGCGTTACGGCGTTCGGTGATGTCACGGGTGATCTTGGCAAAGCCGACGAAATCGCCGTCCTCGTAGATCGGATCGATCACGACGCTCGCCCAGAAAAAGGTGCCGTCCTTGCGGACGCGCCACCCTTCCTCCTCGTAACGGCCCTGTTCCCGCGCGATCTTGAGCGCGCGCGCGGGCTTCCCATTGGCGCGATCGATTTCGGTATAGAATCGCGAGAAATGCTGGCCGACGATCTCCTCGGGCGCGTAACCCTTGATGCGTTGACCGCCGACGTTCCAGCTGGTGATGACGCCGGTGGGATCGAGCATATAGAGGGCGTAGTCCGCAACTCCCTCAACCAACAGCCTGAAACTGCGCTCGCTATCGAACAAGTCTCTCTGTTGCCTGAACTTTTGCGCCATTCTGGACCCCGCCTCGACGGGGACAAACGTCCCGGCACGATCTTTGTTCCGCGGCCCTGAACTCTTTTTAGGCAAATGCCGGGAACAGTATGCAAGGCAGCGCCGGAAAGCCCTTGACAGACGACCTCGACAATCAGATATTTCTGTCATGACAGAAATAACCGGTAAGAAGAAATTGCCCGCCGCCGTCGAGCGCTTCATCCTCCACTGGGGCGACATGGGGGACGGGTGGGGCGTCAACCGCTCGGTCAGTCAGATCCATGGGCTGCTTTATCTCGCGGAAGCGCCGATGACGGCTGAGGATATCGCCGAGACCCTCGGCATGGCGCGGTCAAACGTCTCCAATTCGATCAAGGAGCTTCTGGCCTGGAATTTGATCCGGCGCGTGCCGATCCTCGGTGATCGCCGCGATCATTTCGAGGCGGAGACCGACATCTGGGAAGTGGCGGCGCGGATCGCTGCACGGCGCAAGGAGCGGGAGATCGATCCTGCGGTCGCGGCCCTGCGGGCCTGTGTCTCCGATGCCACCGACGATCCGACGATCAGCCCGGTCGCAGCCAAGCGGCTGAAGGAGATGCTCGCCTTCACCGAGCTCGCCGACCACTGGTTCATGCAGATGCTGAAGGTGCCGCGGCCGAGGCTGATCGCGCTGATGAAGCTTGGCGAGAAGATCGCCAATCTGCTGCCGCTGGGTAAGGCCAAATAGCGTAGAAGAGGATTGCGATGACGTCGGCAAGATTACCAGGCTCTCACGCATTCTCTCCCGCTCACACCAAATTCCTCGATGATCATCGCTTCCGCGCGCTGTTGTCGGATGAGGATTGGGGGCGACTGCCGCTTGCGACCTGGCGGCGGTTTTCCAAGCGCGTGGGCGACGGCGACAGTGTCGTCTATGTCGGCGTCATCGACGAGGTCAGCTTCAGCGATGTCGGCTGGTGGTTTGCGCAGGCAGCGCGCCTGATCGGCGGGCCGTTACCGACCGGTCGCGACATCGGCGTGCCCATGATCGTTACGGTCACGGAGGACGCGAGGAGCGGCGGCCAGACCTGGACGCGCATCTGCGCGCGCCGGAACGGCTTTCCGCAGGTCATCCACTCCGCCAAGCGCTTTGAGGGGCCGACCGGCATCGAGGAATATGTCGGCTTCGGCGTCTCGATGGCGCTGCGCATCGCGGTCGTGGACGAGGTGCTTGAGTTTCGCAGTGCCGGCTACGGGCTGCAGATCGGACGGTTCTGGCTGCCGCTGCCGAAATGGCTGACGCCCGGCGATCTCACGGTGACGCACCGCGATCTCGGTGAAGGCGCCTTCAGATTTACTCTCGACGTCATCCATCCGCGTTACGGCGCGCTGATCCACCAGTCCGCCGTGTTCAGGGAGGCTGTGTCATGACACCGCTGTTGTGGACCCTCATCGCCATCCAGATCGTGATGGGGGTATTCGACACCTTCTATCACCACGAGTTCACCGAGCGCCTGGCCTGGCGGCCGTCGCAGCGTTTCGAGCTGACACTCCATGCCGTGCGCAACATGCTCTATGCGCTCCTGTTCCTCGTGCTCGGCTGGCTCGAGGTGCACGGGCTCCTGGCCGTTGTCATCGTTGTGGTGCTGGTCGCCGAGATCGTCATCACGCTGATGGATTTCGTCGAGGAGGATCTGAGCCGCAAGCTGCCGCCGAGCGAGCGCATCAATCACACACTGCTGGCGATCAACTACGGAGCCATCCTGGTCCTGCTGCTGCCGGTCCTGATCGGCTGGGCCATGCAGCCGCTCGGCGTGAGGATCGCTTATCATGGCCTGCTGAGCATTGCCGCGACCGCCTGCGCGATCGGCGCAGCACTGTGCGGCCTGCGCGATTTTGCCGTGACGCGGCGGCTCGAGCGCATGACCGGTGCACCCGCGCGCGACCTCGTCGACAAGCTTGCCGGCTGCCAGACCGTGCTGATCACCGGCGCCACCGGATTCATTGGCAGCCGGCTCGCGGCAAGCCTGGTCGCGGCGGGGCATCAGGTCGTCGCGCTGATCCGCGATCCGGCGAAGGCTCAGATGTTGCCGCCGCCGGTGACGCTGGTCACGAGCCTCGATCAGATTTCGTCGGATATGTGCCTTGACGCCATCGTCAATCTTGCGGGCGAGCCGATCGGCAACGGGCTATGGACAGAGGAGAAGCGCACAAAAATTCTCAGGTCGCGGATCGACATGACCGGCGAGGTCGTCAAGCTGATCGCGCGGCTGGCGCGCAAGCCGGCCGTACTGGTCAGTGGCTCCGCGATCGGCTGGTATGGGCTGTGGGCCGACCAGGTGCTGACGGAATCGGCGAAGTCGCACGCCTGCTTCAGCCATGAGCTGTGCGATGCCTGGGAGAAGGCGGCGCGGCCGGCGGAGGAGTATGGCGTTCGCGTGGTCTACCTGCGCACCGGCCTCGTGCTCGGCACCGAGGGCGGCTTCATCACGCGCATGCTGACGCCGTTCGAGTTCGGCCTCGGCGGTCCGCTCGGCACGGGCCGGCAATGGATGTCCTGGATCGAGCGCGACGATCTCATCCGCCTGATCGCCTATGTGATCGCGACACCTGATCTCGCCGGCCCCATCAACGCCACCGCGCCGATCCCCGTCACCAACGCAAAGTTCACCGACGAGCTTGCCCGCTGCCTGCATCGCCCCGCGGTGTTTCGTATTCCTGCAAGCCTGCTCCGCCGGATCGGCGGCGGTTTTGCCGACGAGCTCCTGCTCGGCGGCCAGCGCGTGCTGCCGAACAAGGCGCTGAGCCGCGGTTTCGTCTTCAGGCACGAAACCCTTCGCAGTGCGTTCGAGGCGATCTTGTGATGCTCACGCGCCGGCGCTGCGAAACGTCGCTGCGACCGTGCGCAGTGCGGCGAGCTTGGCGGGATCGCTGACCTTCGAATGGAGCATCACCTTCGATTTGCCAAGTTTTGGCAGCTTGTGCGCCGGGCCGATATCGACCAATCCAGGCGGAGCGATCCGCCGCGCCAGCGGCGCCACGGCAAGGCCTGCGAGCGCGGCCGCGACCACGGCGGTCACGCCGCCGCCGACAAAACGCTCGCGCCAGGCGAGGCCGGCCTTGTCGATTGCGCGCACGGCGATGGCGCGCACGCCGCAGGGCGGGGCGAGTGTCGCGAGCGGCAGCGCTTCACCCTTTGGCAGGGTGAAGCGCCGTGCTGCGAACCAGCCGAACTCGTCCTCGGCGAGCTTTTCGCCGCCGCGCCGGCTGCCTTCCTGGCGCACGATCACCGCATCGAGCTCGCCTTGGCCATAGGCCTCCAGCATCTCGCGCGAGAAGCCGATGGTGACGGCGAGGGTGAGGTTCGAGGACATCGCATGCAACCGTTCCAGCAGAGGCACCAGCTCGGGGCCCGCGGCGTGGTCGGAGATGCCGAGCGACAACAATTGTACGGTCTGCGCCTCGCCCGAGAGTGCGCGGTCATGGGCGTCCATCAGCGCCTGTGCCCGCGGCAGGAACGTCACGCCTTCGGCGGTCAGCTTCACCGCGCGCGGCGAGCGTTCGACGAGGCGTTTTCGGAGCAGCGTTTCGAGCCGCTGAAGCTTGAGGCTCACAGCCGCCTGCGTCGTCCCGAGCACCTCGGCCGCCCGCGTAAAACTCTGGAGGTCGGCGACCAGCAGGAAGGCTTGAACCGTGGCGATGTCGAGCATCGTTGTCATTATGAAGCATTATCATTGAAATCAATATAGATAAGATACCAAAATGATGAGGCCGGGTCTAGTTTTCCATGGACGCTGGCGCCGAGCTGCGCCGAAGCTTTAAGGAGAACCACCATGCCCCTGATCACCGTGTCCTACACTTCGTCCCGCGGGTCGCCGTCGCTCAAGGCCGACATCGCAAGCGCCGTATCCGAACTCACCGCAAAAATCCTGCACAAGGATCCCAGGGTCACCGCCATCATCGTGAAATCGGTCGATGCGGGTGATTGGTTCGCCGGCGGCAGGTCTCTCGCCGAGCAGAAGCTCGCGAGCTACTGGATCGATATCCACGTCTCCGAGGGCACCAATACCAAGGACGAGAAGGCCGCCTATCTCGCCGCGATGTTCAAGCGCATGGGCGAGATTTTGGGCCCGCTGCATCGCGAGACCTATCTGCATGTCGACGAGGTCAAAGCCGACGCCTACGGCTTCGGCGGCCTCACCCAGGAGCGGCGTTACATCGCGGGCAAGCTCGAAGTCGAGCCGGAGCGCGCGGCTGCTTAAGCCGCGGCCTCCGGCAGCAGCGCGCGCGTCGGCCCGAACAGGTCCTCAAAGGCCCGCCGCAGCGCGATATCGACGTCGGCCATCGTGACGAGGTGGCCGAGGTCGACCAGCGAGGTGACGCCATAGCGGGGATCGGCGACGCCGCAGGGTACGATCCCCGAGAAATGCGACAGGTCCGGCTCGACATTGATGGCGATGCCGTGAAACGACACCCAGCGCTTCAGTCGTACGCCGATCGCGGCGATCTTGTCCTCATGGCCCGGCCCCTTGTCTGGCCGTTTCACCCAGACGCCGACCCGGTCCTCACGCCGCTCGCCGCGGATGTTGAATGCGTCGAGTGTGCGCAGGATCAGTTCCTCCAGGCTCGCGACATAGGCCCGCACATCCGGCCGGCGGCGCTTGAGGTCGAGCATCACATAGGCCACCCGCTGGCCGGGCCCGTGATAGGTCAGCTGCCCGCCGCGCCCCGCGGCGAAGGTGGGAAAGCGCGGATCGAGCAGGTCGGAGGCCTTGGCGGAGGTGCCGGAGGTGTAAAGCGCAGGATGCTCCAGGAGCCAGACCAACTCCGGCGCATCGCCCGCGGCAATCGCGGCCACGCGCGCCTCCATGGCCGCGACGGCCTCGGGATATGGCACCGGGGCCTCCGAGATCTGCCACTCCACAGGCTGGCCCGAGGAGGCAGAAAACGGCCTCAAATCGAGGTCTTGGCGGTCGTTTTCGGGCTTATTAACCATTGGCTAACCATAACGTGGTGATCATCGCAGGTGCAAATGCAGTGTCTCAAGTTGCGGCGGTGCTGACGTGCCCACTCTCGATAAAGTAACCGTGGATCTCATGGTCGTCCTCGGGACGACCACCATGCCAGTCCATCAAGTATTACGTCTTTCCCGCGGCGCCATCATCGAACTTGACGCAACCGAGGCCGACGAGGTCAAGGTTTTGGCCAATAATCTTCCCGTTGCCAGCGGCGTTGTGCTGGTCGACCGCAACCGGATCGCGGTCGAGGTCAAGCAGATGCTGCCGCGCTCGCCCGGGACCCGGTAACGGCACGGGCAGGGACCAAATTTTCCTCAGAAGCTTGTGGAATTTGCGGCCTCAGCAGGCTTGTAGCCCTCTGATGGATTTGTTAGATCGGGCGCCGGTTGATCCGGCCGGCGCGAGCCCAAAGCCGGTTTCTTAAAGCGCTCGTGGCGGAACTGGTAGACGCGCTGCCTTGAGGTGGCAGTTCTTAACCGAGTGGGGGTTCGAGTCCCTCCGAGCGCACCACAAACCCCCATTTGGTGGTGAAATCCCCAAGGCTTTTTCGCGATGTCCGCAGGCCTGGACACGGGCAACTTCAGTTGCGCCCCATGGCGCTTTTCTTGGGTTCGTTGAAGTCTGCCGCCGCCGATGAGGCTGGGCGGTGATTCACCGCTTCCACCATCTGCTGAAGTAAATGATCAGGATCGCGGCGGCGATCGTGGGGCCACCGGGGACGAAAGCGAGCGCCAGCGCCACCAGGATCACCAGTGCCGTGACGAACCATGGGGGCCTCTTCTTGGGTGCCGTTGCCGGTCCGACCGAGGGAGCCGTCCGAGGGCCGGCCGCGCGCGTTGCGCCCGCCGGTGGCGGGGGGACATTGGGCGGGCGCGAGGGGCTGGGCGCCGCCATGCGCGCTTGTGCAGCCTGCTTCTTTTCTTCCTGCCGCGCCAGTGCAACCAACACCGGATCCAACGGTGGCGGCGGCCGCTCCGCTGGATTCCATTGCCGGCCGGGCGGCGTCTGGCCGGCGGCCGCGGCCTTACGGAATGCGGCGCGAGTCGGGCGCTGCGGGGAACGGGCGTGCGCGTACCGTGCGGCGAGGCGCTGGGCCCGCTGCAACAGGGGCGCGCCACTCTCCGGATCGACCATCATGGCGAAATGGCCAAAGCCGAGCAGCGACCGGATCACATCCTTGCCCGGGCCGAAATGCTTGTCCGCCGGCCCGTGGCGCTCGACCTGCTGCAGCACGGCGCGGTAACGGCGCAGCAGGTCGCGCGGCACGGCTACGGCCTCATTGACGGTGAGGCCGGTGACCTCCTGACGCGTCGACTTGCGCATCACGCGCGTCTTGTCCGGATGGACCTTGAACCCTTCGGCCTCGACGATGGCCTGCACGGCCTTGAGCAAGGTGCCGATCTTTTTCACCGCTTCGCCCGAGCCGGAGAAGGTCAGATCGTCGGCGTAGCGGCTGTAGTTGAAGCCGAGCGTGCGTGCGAGCCCCATGAGACGTCGGTCGAGCCTGCGACAGATCAGGTTGGTGATGGCCGGGCTCGTCGGCGCGCCCTGTGGCAGCAGCCGCGGGCCGTCTGCGATGAAGTGCCGCTCGCCATCGAGCGTCACCTCGTCGACCATCGGCTCTGTGCACAACAGAGCGAGCGCAATCGCGACCGCTTCAGCATAGCCCAGCGCCTCGAACAGACCCTTGACGCGCGCGTAGGTCAGGGTCGGGAAGAAATCCTTGAGATCGAGATTGATCACCACGTCGCGGCCGACATGGTTGCGCGCATTGGTCAGGATGGAACGCTGCGGCGCAAAGCCGTGCGCGGCATCATGTAGTGGCAACCGCGCGAGAATGTTGTCCAGCACCCAGTACTGCGCGCGCTTGAGGCGCGGCATCGGCGCCGAGATCAACCGCTCGCCGCCACTCTTCTTGGGGATCGTGAAGCGCTGATAGTGATTGACCGACGCCACCCTTCTGTTGAAGGCGAGGAAGCGCAACTCGCCCAGTGTTATGCCCATCGCGTCAGCCAGTGCTTTGGCATCGGCGAGCGGAGGCAAGCCGTCGTGCAAGGGCGTGGTGGTCGTGCGGGTGTGGAGGCCGCGCGAGACGTCCTCGCCGAGGTAAAGCACGTCGCGCTTGCGCCGTTCGTACCAGGCAAAAGCCCGCTCTTGTCGCGCCTCGGCGTTGCGACGCTTCGTCTCCTGCCGCCGCGCCATCGCCTCGGCCTTGCGGCGCTTGTGCATTTCCTTGAGCGCTCGCGCGGGATCGCCGAGTGTGGCGTTCTGACGCTGCAGCTCGCTGAGCTCGCGCATCGCCTCCGCGCGACTGCGGATCGTGTCTGCGGCTGGCGCAGGCGCGTCTTCGCCGTCGGGCCAGAAACCGAGGCGGATCATCTCCTCGAGGATGACCTCGTCCTTCGACGATTGGCGGATGCGGTCGTAGAGTTCCTGGCGCGTCAGCGTGCCGGGAGAAACGGTCTCGGTCACGCGGGCAGACCTCCGGTCAGGAGCGCAGTGGCGGCCTCGTGGAGGGAGATCGGAAAGGGCGCAGGCCGGATTGCCTTCGTCTCATCAAAGAACTGGATCGATCCACTCGACGCCGGGGCGTCCACCCATACGCAATTGGGTTCAAAGAACCCATTCTGCGGTTGCGTATGGGTGGACTGCCCCGGCCCAGTGAAGATCGGGCCAGTGACGCATGCATGGTCATGGTGCAAGGACGGCGATACGCCGCCCGGGTTGCAAGGTCGTGACCAGCCTGCGCCCTTCCGAACGCAGTGATACGCGAATTGTCGCCTCCGGTTCAAGCCGGGTCTGCAGATGGCAGCTTTCTTGTTACTCATGCGATGGCGTGTCCGTCCTGGGCGACGCCCTCGACTTGCGCGTGAAAGATGCGGCGCAGCGCCAGCATGTGCTCGCAAGGGCCGCGCGTCATCTTGTTGTGGCCGTAGAAGTGACAGCTGCAGCGCGCTTCAACGAGACGGTCGTCGTCATCGATGACGAGGCTCGCCTGCTCGGTGCGGGCGTTGTCGAGCACGCTGCCGCCGACGGCGCGAACGCCCTGGTTGCGATCAATACTGCCGATCGTCACGAGGTTGGCATTGATCAGGCGGTCGGCCTTTTCCTCCTGCGCGCTCGCGAAGCGTAGCTGGGCAGGCGACAGCGGCTCACGCGTCAGCTCGCGCAGGCGATAGAGCGATTTGTCGAGGTCGAACATGACGCGTCCGGCCTGGGTATAGGCCGTGAGCGCTGCATGCACGAGCGTCTGGTCGACGCCGGTCTGCTGCGCCAGCTCAGCGGCGGTCGCCGCATGGGACCTGCCGAGCGCTGCGAAAATGCGTTGAGCGGTGTCATTGTCGACCTTGTGGCGCGGCGCGAGCAAATCGAACTGCCCGCCGGAGGACCAGTCGTTCGCGGTCCAGCCGGACAAGCCGAGCGTGAAGCGCAGGCCGCCGAAATCGGCGACGAAGAACGATGGCAGGCCGGTCCCCGTCAGGTGCACCCGCACCGACCGCGCCAGTGGCAGCGCTCGTCCGAGGATCGCAAGCCGCCGCCGTCCCCAGATGCGGATCTCCGCAGCGACCTTGCCGCCATAGATCGAGCGGCGGAAGGTGAGCCTGTCGTTCCACGGTTCGATGACCACCTCCACGGGCGCATCCGGCCTCAGCACAAAGCGCAGGGAGCGCGGGCCGACCCGCTCCTTCTTCTGCGCGAGGCGGGTGAGAATGTTGGCCATGTCCACGGGATGCAGGTCGAACACGTGCGTCGGCAGGGTCATGGCGCTCGACACCTGCAGGAAGCCGCGTACCCAGCTGTCCGGCAGGTCGATCTTCTCTTCGCGAAAATCGAGATCGTCGCCGGTCTGTACCTCGAACCCGGAGGGATCAATGGTGAGCGTAGTGTCGCGATAGGAGCGGATTTTCTGGAATTCGTCGTAGAGCGCGTGGCTGTAGTCGATGTTGGTGGTGCCGAACGCCATCTCGCCGAGGCTCTCGAATATGTCGTGGTCGCACGACAGCCGCCCATAGCTGGATTCATCGAGGCTGAAGCACTCGAAGAAGATCTCGTCCGGATGCACGGTGATGACCGGATCGAGCACGATCCAGGCATCACGATTTTGCTTGTAGAGGTAGTTGAAATAGGCCTGCCGCGCCGCCCAGAACGGCTTCATCAGCCGATCGCGCTCGCGGTCGAGGCCGCGGATGCGGTCCTGCAATTCCGCGATGCGCGGCTTGAGTGCTGCAGACTGGGCCGTCGCCTCGGCGAGGAAGTTGGCCTCGTTCTGCTTCAGCCACTCGAAGTAGGCGGTACGGTCGCGCGGCTTGAAGCGCAGGTCCGACACGACGACGTGATGCAACGCGGAGATCGCTTCGCGGAACGCGAGATGGCGCGCGACCTTGCCGGTGAAGAAGGTCGGCTGGCGCAGCGTGTCCGGCGCGAAGGCGAACGACGACGAGGCGGCGTCGGACGAGGCGCTGGTGCTGCCGAGAAATCGATATTCGAAATTCATGCGGCGCTTCCGCTGGTTTGCGTGCCCCCGCTCGACGGCGTGCGGCCGGCGCGGGTTACGGTGACCTGCAGAGTGAGATCCGGCCAGGCACGGGCTATATCGCGCAGGATCACCAGCGCAGGCGCCTTGTCGCGAAGGGTTACGCTGAGGGTGAAGTCGTGCAGCAATTGCGCGATATCGGCGGCGCGGTCCCTGTGCGCCAGCGCCTCGTTGCGCAGAGCCGTGAAGATCCGGTCCTTGGCGATGCGCCCGCGGTTGATCTGCATCAGGATGATGCGAGCCTGGGTGAGGAACTTGGCGAAGATCGCCGCATCCGCCAGCGAATCGCCGGTTATCAGCTCGGTCACGAAGAGATGGAAGCTGCCCGAGGGATGCTCCAGCAGGCGCCCCAGCACCTCGGCGACATCGCCGTCAGTGAGGCTGCGCCGCAGCAGCAGGCGGGCGCCGTCCTGCACGGCCGGCACGGTCGAGTCGGCCATTACCGCCAGCGCCGCCGCCGGCAGCGCGTCGCTGGGCCATGCGGTGAGGCGGTTCACCGCGGTCGCTCGTACATCGTCCCACTCGCTCTCGACCAGCAACACGGCATTCTGCGGGTCAGCGCGGAAGCGGGCCTCGTCGGTCGCGAACGCATGAAGCGCGAAGCGGCGCACGGCAGCGAGCGAATGGTTGCCGAGGCGGGCGAGCTGCCTGACCGAGAAGCGCGACGGGGCGCGGCTCTCAAGGAGCTTTGCGCCCAGCATGCGGGCGCCGGCCGCGCGCGCCTGCAGCAGACGCCATAGCGTGCCGTCGTCGACGGCGGCCGCTGCCTGCGGCAAGGCATCGGCGAAGAGCGTAACCATGTCGGCAGCATGGCCTTCGACCGGCTCGGCGCGGAAGAAGCCGGCCATCAGCATGTCGCGCAACCGGATGGCAAAAGCCTCGTCCGTCGCCGCGAGGCGTGCGAGGAGCGGTCGCGCAGCCGCTCTCAGCCCGGCATGGGCGCCGGTGGCCGCCAGAGCGATGCTGTCGCGATGATCCGCGAGCGCGTGGTCGTCGAGCCGTGCCAGCAGGCTCATCGAGGCAATGCGGATTTCCGGCGCATCAGCCTGCAGGATCGCCTGCCAAAACGCTGCCGGCAGGTCGTCAGGCCGCGTCGGGGTCACGGCTATGAGCTGGATGCTGGCCGCCTGGACGTCGGGGCTGGCATGGCCGGTCAGGCTTTCGATCACCTCCGGCTGCAGTGGGCAGTCGCGATCGGGCCATAGCCGTGGCAAAAGCGCGAGGGCGGCAGCGAGGCCGGCGCGCAGCAGGTCGTCAAGTTCTGATGGCAATTGCGCGAGCCAGGCTGCGAACGCTTGCGTCGCGCGGGCGCGTTGGTCCGGCGAGGGCGTGCGGTCGCGCAGCCAGCCGCGCATCCGGCCTTGCACGTTGTCGTACGGGCTCGTCAGTGCGGCACGTGCAAGGGCGGGCTCGGCCCACGGCCAATCGCCGCGATCGTCGATGGCGCGGATGGCCAGTTCGCGCATGTCCTGTGCGCTCGCCTCGAGCAGCGCGGCGATCAAAGCCGCATCGGCCTTGCCGGCATCGATCAGGCGCCGCGAGATCGCTGCGGCAAGCACGGCGACCTCCGGATAGGGCGAGGCCAGCAGGCCGCCGATCGCGGCCATGTCCATCAGATCAGGCCGTGGCGGGCCCTGCCGGAGCGCCTCGGCCGCGAAGCGCGCCGCCGCGTGATTGCGCGCCAGTGTCGCGATACGCAGCAGACGCTGCGGCTGGGCATCCCAAAGCGGGGAGAACGCTTCCTCGCGCTGCGCCGGCGCACGCGCACCGACATGGCGATGGGTGAGGGCGTTGGCATTGAAGTGGCTGCTCGGGGCCGCCGCATGCAGCACGTGGCTGACGCTCCAAACCCGGCTTAGCGCCTCGGTGGCATGGGTGATGGGAAGAAAGCGGCCGTCGATGCGGACGTGCTCGGTCCACGTCACCGGCTTGGTGCCGTCGGCGTCCGTGAAGGCAAGGAGGAGCTCACTCGCCATCGCCGTGAAGGCGTCCTGTCCGAGCTCGGCGCGTTTGCGCAACATGCGCCAGGCGCGCCGTTTGAAGTAGAGCAGGGTCTGGTCCGACAGCGCGATGCGCGGAGCCGCGCTCTGCTGTTCCTCGCTGAGCTTCAGCGCTTGGCGCGAACCGGGCACCCAGACGCGGTCGTTGTAGACGCGGTCGCGATGATACATCGGCGTCGCCAGCTCGAACTGCCGCGCAGTTGCGGCGAACAGCGGGCCGTTGTCGGTAAGATCGGCATATTTGAACAGGCGCCGCAGTACCTGCACGTAGGGTGGGCGCGGGGTCATCACGTGCACGGCCGCGAGCAGCGTCTTGCGCGCGGCGCTGTCGGCGAGCGCATGGTGGGCGAGGGCAATGAGGAACTGATTGGCGAAACCGGCATGTGACGAGCTCGCCGCCTGCAGGGCCTGCACCAGCCGCGCGCCATCGCCGTTCGTCAGCGCGGTCTCGATGTCGCGTGTGGCCGCAGCATCCGTCGTTCGTGGCAGCGACAGGCGCGGCGACGATCGCCGCGCTCCCATCAATTCGCTGGCGAGGGCGTAGGCCGCGTAGTCGCGTGTCACGAGACCGACATTGACGTCGGCGCAGCTGCGCAGCAGATCGACGGCGTCCGCACCGCCACAGCGCGCCAGCGCATATACGAGGCTGTAACTCGCGTTCGCCGCGCCGATTTTCTCGGCAAAGGCGGCGAGTTGGGGATAGGCGGGGGCCAGCCGGATCACGCCGAGGCGCCAGAACAGGCGATCCCGCTCGGTGTCGGGCCACGCGCTGCGCACACAGATCGCGAGCTTCTTGAGTAGCTCCGTGTCGCGTCCGTTAGCCGCGACACCAGTGCCGGGAAGCGTCAGCGGTGGTGTGTCGCCGTCGATGCGGCGATAACCACCGTTGATCTTGGACACCACCACACTATCGAACAGCTTTTCTGCGTTCGAGCGGGGCACCGGCGATGGGGTCTTCGTTCCATCCCTTAAAGAGGCGCCGCGACGACCATATCTAAAATTGACGAGATAGCATGCGTCACTGTCAGCGCGTTCCAGATCGACCAGATCGACTTCATAGATCTTGTCGGAATTGCCCTCCTTCATCCAGAGGCGAACGGAACGAACGACTTGCATCGACTACCCTAGGATGTCCGGGGCAGCTTACATCGCAAGACGGGCGCGCCGCGTCAATGGGATTTGCCGCGATGGCGTTCACCCGGAGGGTAACTGTTCGAGCGTGCGGCCGATCCAGTCCAGCCGAGGTGCTGGGACGAGACCATAATTGTAGAAGTTGAGCCCTTTGGCGCCAGCCTTCGTGCAGGCATCGGCCTGGCGCCTCAGTCCTTCCGCGCCTGTGACGTCATGCGAGAATATTCGAAGCCCGGCGCCTAGGAATTTTTCGTTTCCAAGCGCGGCTTTGCCTTGTGCCAGGGTCGCAGCGCACTCATCCGGCGTGCGTCCATAGACGCAAAGAATCGCTCCGTCGCAGACCTTGCCTATCGCTTCGAGATCGCAGCCTCCCAGCCAGCCGTTGGCAACATCGATCAAGACGATGCGACTGTCCGCGTGCGCGCGAACCTTCATCTCGGCGATGAGACTGGTCACCGGCTCGGTTCGCCAAAGAAGATACTCGTGAAGAGCTGGAAACTGGCGGAAGCTGTCGAGGCCACTGGCGGGAAACTCCGGAAACCGCGGTTGCGGCATCTCGCGCTCGCACGCCTCGACGATCCACTCAGCGACGAGACGGCGCGCCGCCTCGACGTCGACGCCGGCTGCTCCGGCGCGGGCGCGACAGCAATCGCAGAAGCAAAGCGAAAGGGCGAAATCGTCCTCGGCGGTCAGGCCGACGCCGTCCTTTTCGTGATGGAATTCGTGCGCGAAGCCCATGAAGGATGGGCTCTCGAGTTCGACGATATCCGGACGATAGGCGTGCGTGACGTCCTCGACCAGGGCACAGACGTAGGCGCGTGCGTCGGGATTGGACGGGCAGAGGCTATAATAGTTCGGGTCGCCGAACGCATTACGCGTCGTGACGCCCGGGTGAAGAAGTCCAAGGCGCGTATTGTGCAGGCACACCGTCCAGCAACTGACTTTCAGACCGCCGGCGTCGCGACGACGCACGAGCTCACGCAAGACGTCTCCGCCTTGTGCGATGACATCGGCGACCTTCGGTCGGATCGTCACGCCTTCCCAACGTGATGGCGTCGGATGAAAGTAGATGGTCCCGTCCTCGGGAAAATAGGCCTTGCGGAGCGAGCTGCGCGGTTGAAGGAAGCGGCCCGCGTGGTAGGACGTCGCGAGGCTCACGCTGTTCACGCCGGCGCGGTCGCGCAATTCTCCGATGACGCGATCGAAGCCTAGATCCAGTATGTCCCAGGCGTAAGTCCACATTGAGCGATGCATCGGAGATCCTTCGTAGAAACTCTTCGTTGGCAGAGACGGAGTCTGCATGCGTCGACACCATCGTCGCTGCAGACCGAACGGTCTTTCATCACCAAGGCAATTCGCCGCCTACAGCGCCGCGATGGCAGTTATCTCGATGCGCAAGTCGGGGTCGGCGAGACGTGCCTCGACACAGGCCCGTGCCGGCGGCCTCTCTGGATCGACCCAGGCGTCATAGATGAGGTTCATCGCCTCGAAATCGGTGATATGCGGCAGGAAGATGTTCACCGCGACCAGTCTGGACTTGCTGGTGCCGGCTTCGGCGAGCAGAGCGTCGATCTTGGCGAGAACGTCACGCGTTTGATCCGCGATGTCCGCCTTGCGATTGTCGGCGACCTGGCCGGCAATATGAACCGCGCCGTTGTACGTCACCGCCTGCGCCATCCGTGGGCTGACTTTGTAGTGTTTCATCATTGCAAGCTCTTGCCATTGTGGGGTCGAACGATTGGACGATATAGTCGAAGCAGGAGGCGGGCGCCGCCGCTTTTCGTGGAGCCAGAGTGACGTTGAGGTACGACGGTCCCATCATCGACGCGCATCATCACCTCTGGGACCTGAGCCTTGGCCGGCATCACTGGCTCGCGGTCAACGCCGGCGAGCGTGGTGGCCTGGGTGACCTTGCACCTCTCAGGCGCAACTATCTGCCTGAGGACTATCGTCGCGATGCGGCGCGGCAACACATCGTCGGCAGCGTTCACGTGGAAGCCGGTTGGACGAGCGAGGACTGCGTCGGTGAAACGCGGTGGCTCGAAACGCTCGACAAGACCAACCGCATTGCGGAGCGCTATGTCGTTCGCGTTCCGCTGGCGAGCGCGCAAGCGCCGGCTTTGATCGAGGCGCAGGCGAGCTTCTCGCGCGTTGTTGGCGTCCGCGATGTCTTGAGCTGGAGCGAGGACCCGGCGCGCCGTTTCGCCGTGCGGGGCGATCTCATCGACGACCCGCAATGGCGCTTCGGACTCGCCCGGCTGGAGGCCCATGCACTTGCCTTCGATCTGATGGTGTTTCCCGGTCAGCTTGCTCAGGCGGAAAGATTGGCACGGGACTTTCCGAACCAGCTTTTCGTTCTCAATCATTGCGGCAGCCCGATCGACCGTGATCCGGACGGCATGTCGCGTTGGCGAAAGGCTCTCGCGAGCCTGGGCCGCGCGCCCAATGTGTCGATCAAGATCTCGGATCTCGTGGCCTATGATCATCACTGGACGCTCGAAAGTCTGGCCGAAGTGGTCCTCCACTGCCTCGAATGTTTCGGCGCCGCGCGAGCGATGTTCGCCAGCGATTTCCCGGTCGCGGGGCTCCACGCTTCGTTCGATGAGGTGTACGACGCCTTCAAGACCATCGCCTCCCAGCTTTCTGCCGATGAGCAAAGGGCCTTGTTCTTTGCCAATGCGAAGCGCCTCTATCGGTTCGACCACCTTTCATCTTCGGCGCGTCTCTCGACCTGAGACCAGGAGCAGAGCGAGGATGAGCGATCCGAAGAGGATGCTTCGCCACCCCGGCGAGGCGTTGACGACCGTGATGAGCGCTGTGATCGTCACGAGAAGAACGGCGCCGGGAATCGAGCCGGCGTATGTGCCGGAACCGCCGAGGATGGACGTGCCACCGAGCACGACCGCCGCGATCGATGAAAGCAGGTAGGGATCGCCGATGCCGACGTAACCCTGGCCGTTCATGCCGAGGAGAAGAAGACCAGTCATTCCCGCGGTCAGGCCGCTGATCGCGTAAACGGCGACGGTCGTCGATCGGACATTGACGCCAGAGAGAGTTGCTGCAAGCGAATTGGCGCCGAGCGCGAAGATGCGGGCGCCGAACGGTGTCGCATGGAGCGCGATGAGCGAAAGGGTCGACGCGACGGCCCAAACGAGGACGCCGGCAGGGATGCCGCCCGGGCGGGCGGAGCCAAGCCATTCCAGCAACGGACTCTGCGCGGAAACCGCGCTGCCGCCGGCAAGCAAGATCAAGAGGCCCTGCAGAAAGGTCGCCATGGCCAGGGTCATGATCATGGGATGGGCACGCAAGAGAGCGACGCCGATGCCGTTGAGGGCCCCGATCAGGGTCGCAGCCGCCAGGGTTATAAGAGCCGCGAACGCACCACTCTCGTCGCCGGTAAATGAGACGAGCGGCACGCCGACCGCGCTGACCGTGATGATGGCGCCGACCGAGAGATCGATGCCGCCCGCGATGACGACGAAAGTTTGCCCGATGGCGGCCAGACCCACCACGGAGCCGAGCTCGACGAGATAGCGGAGATGACCAAAAGCGCCGAAACCTGGCTTCACGAAGGAAGCAGCGATCCATAGCGCGGCGACGGTCAGAATCGTCAGGAAAGGCCGGCTCATCACCAGCGCGCGTGCCCGAAACTTTGGAAAGCGGACCGTCTCTGCTGGTCTCATGGCGAACTCCTGCGCGCCGTAAATTCCGGCAGAGCGACGGCGCCGACGATGATCAGGCCTTGCGCGATGTAGTGCGCGACAGGCGGGAAGCCGAGGAAATACATCACATTGATCATGACGCTGAGGAGAAGGCTGCCGGCAATCGCGCCGCGCATCGTTCCACGGCCGCCGAGAAAGCCGACGCCGCCGAGAACTGCCGCTGCAATCGAGTTGAGCGTGAATGCTTCGCCGATCACCGGATCGCCCGAGCCGGTTTGTGCAGCGACGAAGAGGCCCGCGCAGGTCGAAAGCAGCCCGCTGACGGCATAGGCGGCGATCCGCGCCGCGTCGACGGGCACGCCGGCGCGGTAAGCCGCGACGGGATTTTCGCCCGCCGCGTAGAGGCTGAGGCCAAGAGGGGTGGCGAGATAGAGTTTCCAGACGACGACGGTGAGGATGACCAGCAACGCGGCCACGGGCCTGTCCCCGGCAAGCGAATCCGACAACCATGCGGGGATTGCGCCGCCCGGTCTTGGCAAGATCAGCAGGGCGGCGCCCCCAATTATGAAGGAGGCAGCGAGCGTGACGACGATGGCGGGCAGGCCCAGGCGCACGACGACGATACCGCAGGCTGCGCCGGTGACGAGACCTGCCACGATCACCAAGGCCGAGCCACCGGCGACACCGAGCGGCCCGGCCATCGTGGTCGCGGCGATGACCGCGCCCAGACTGACCATTGCGCCGATCGCCAGGCTGACGCCGCCGGCAAGCATGAGAATTGCCTGCGCCATCGATACCAGCACGAGCGGCAGCCAGCTCTGCGAGAACTTCGCGATGCCGCTGACGCTGATGAGGCCGGGGAAGAGATAGGCGTAAAGAGCGAGAAATCCCGCCACGACGATCAAGAGGCCTTTGACGCCGCGGTTACGCTGTCGTTGTGCCGGCCAATAGAGCCGCGTCGCGCTTCCGGCTGCGCTCATGCTGCCGTCCTCATGGGATCTGCGCCCATCGAAGCGGCCACGATAGCCTCTTCGCTCAGGGCCTCGCGTTCGATGGTGGCCACGATCCGCCCCTCGCGCATCACGGCGACGCGGTCGCAAAGATGCACGAGTTCGGGCGTATCGGAGCTCGAAAGGACGATCGCCTTGCCTTCGCCGGCGAGACGCCGCAGCAGCGCGTAGATTTCGCGCTTTGTTTCGACGTCCACGCCGCGCGTCGGATCGTTCAGCAACAGAACTTGCGGCTCGGCCGGGGTCCATTTCGCCAGCGCCACTTTCTGCTGGTTGCCGCCGGACAACGCCTGCACCTGCCGCGTGAGATCGCCTTTGATCGTGAAGCGGTCGGCGAGCGCGCCGGCGAGGGTGCGCTCTTTCGATCGGTCGCGCAACGACAGCCCAAATGCACGTGCGAAGCTTGGCAGCATGAGGTTCCAGCCGATGCTGTGAATGAGATGAAGACCCTCGCGTTTGCGATCAGCCGGTACATAGGCAAGTCCCAGCGCATTGGCCTTGCGAACCGACGAGGGAAGCTTCGCCCGGCCGTTGAACTCCGCGGTCCGCGCCGAGGCGGGCAGGGCGCCATAGAGACTGAGGAGTAGATCCTCCTGTCCTTGACCGACCAATCCGCCGACGCCGAGAACCTCACCGCGCCGGATCGAAATATCGACGTCGCGCAGGACGCCGGCGGAAAGTCCCGAGACCGACACGATCGGATCGCGCTCGGCCGCCGGTGTCCAGGCCGGGAAGAGGTGGCCGGTATCGCGACCGACCATGAGCCGCACCAGATCGGCTGCCTCGACGCCCTCGATCGACCGGTCCGCAGTGACGACGCCGTCCTTGAGGACGGTGACGTGCTGGCACAGCCGCATGATCTCGTTGAGCCGGTGAGAGATATAGAGAATGGCGACGCCCTTCGCGCAAAGACGGTCGAGCAGGCCTGTCAGCGTCTCGACCTCGTGCGCGGACAAGGACGACGTGGGCTCGTCGAGAATGAGAACGCGCGGTTCTCGAAACAAGGCCTTGGCGATCTCGACCATCTGGCGCCGGCCGAGCGGCAGGTCGCCAACCGGGGTCGCCAAATCCTCGTCCAGTCCGACGAGGTCCATCGCCGCCCGCGCACGACCGGCGAGGCCGCGATAGTCGATTAGTCCGTAGCGGCGCGGCAGCGCGCCAAGGCCGATGTTCTCGGCGATCGAGAGCTGGCTGGTGAGGCCGAGCTCCTGCTGAACCACCGCGATGCCCGCGCGATGCGCATCGCGGGGATTGAGTCCGCGAAACGAGCGTCCGTCGATTTCCACGACGCCCTCGTCGGGGAGCAGCGCCCCCGACAGGATATTGATCAGCGTCGATTTGCCCGCTCCGTTCTCGCCGAGTAGCGCGTGAATGCGGCCGGGCTGAAGCGCGATGGACACGTCGCGCAGCACGGGATTGCCGAAGAACGACTTCGACACGCCGCGTGCGGCAAGGGTCGGAGCAGGAATCATCTTGCGACCGTTCTCGGCACTTACCTACTTTTGAGCCAGAAGCTCGTCAAAGAGCTTCTGATCGTAAGGAGAGTAGATGTAGCCGTCGGCGGGGAAATCTTTCGCCTTGGCCAGATACTGGTCGAGGTTGGAGTTATCGATGATCGGCAGAGGAATTTTGACGAAAGCCGGGACATCCTTGCCAGTCAACGCCTGCACGGCTGCGTAGGTCGCGAAAGCGCCGAGCCAATTGGGCTGCATCGTCGCCCATGCCTTGAGATTTTTTGCCTTCCACAATTCGAGGAACTGGCGCGCGTTCTCGCCCGTGATCGGAACCTGCGTGCGACCCTGCTTGTCGAAGGCGAGAACCGCGCCAGCCGAGAGGGCGCCGCCGAGCGACAAGATTCCGTCGATGTCGGGATGAGCGAAGAGAAGGCTGGTCACCGCTTCCTGCGCCGGCGCGACGTTGTAGGCGGTATTCGTCTCGGCGAGGATGCTCACATTGGGATTGGCTTTGAGCACTGGCTCCGCGCCCTTGCGGCGGTCGTCGCTGACGGAGACGCCGGCCGGGCCGTTCAGCACGAGGATCTTACCCTTGCCGCCAATCGCGTCGACGAGGAATTTCGCCGCGCTCGCGCCCCATTGCGCCGAATCCGTATTGATCTTGGCGGTGACCTGGTCGGTGTCGACGAGGCTGTCGAAATTGATGACGGCGATGCCCTTGGCGCAGGCGTCGGCGATCACGCGGCCCGGCGCGGAAGACGAACCGGCGATGAGGATGATCGCGTCGACATTGGAATCGATCATCGACTGGATTTGCTGGATCTGGGTGTTGGCGTCGCCTCGGGCATCAGTGACGACGAGTTTCGAGACGAGACCCTGCTTCTTGAGATCCTCGACCTCTTTCTCGATCGTGCCCTGCGTCTCCTTCATCCAGGTCGGCACCGAATAGATGTCGGCCCAACCGATCGTGAATGGCGGCTTGCGGTCGCCCTTCATGCATTTGGCCGCGGCGGCGGCTTCGTTTGCCGTGCCGATCAAAGCAAATAGGCCAACGCAAATGGCGCTAACCGCCGACAACGACGACTTCATCATCCTTCTCCCTCCAATGCACGGCGCGCGGCGGCGCCATCAAGGCCTGGCAGTGGGCGACGGATCGGCAGGGGCCTCCACAGGCCGATCACCACGGCTTGCTTTCCGGTCTATTCCACTATAATGGACATGCTTTCGTTATAGCGGACGTCGGAAAGCTATCGTCGTTTCAAAAATCGCGCAATAGGCAACAGGCTGGATAGGGATGAGGACCGTGGGATTCGCGGTGAAGGACGCCGAGGTGACCTCGCGGGCTGCTGAGGACACCGGAGTTAGCCGGCGCGCGCGGGGGCTCGATCGGTCCTTCGTGATTTTGGACTATCTGCGCGAATTGCGCCGGCCGGCTCGACCAAACGAGATTGCAGTCGGCGTCGATGCTCCGAAATCGACGACCTACGAACTCGTCAATCTGATGCTGGCGGCCGGCATTCTCGAATATGCCGACAAGGAAGGCCGCGTTTTTCTTGGCCGCAAATTGTACTTCCTTGGCCTTGCCTACCAGTCACAGTTCGATCTGACCCGCGAATGCCGGTCGTATCTCGACGAGCTCGCTGAGACGACGCGCGAGACGTCTCAGCTATGCATGCTCGACGGCGGCAAATACACGGTCGCAATGATGCGCGAAGGCGCCAGGCCATTTCGCATCAGCTCGGATGTCGGCGAGAGGATTCCGATTCCCTGGACCGCGTCCGGGCGCCTGCTGGTCTCCCACATGAGCGACGAGCAGATCCTCGCCTTCATTCCAAAGGAAGACTTCGTTCTGTCGAGCGGTGTCAGGCTGGACCCGAAGGCTTTCCTTGCGGATGTTCACAAGGCGCGGGAGGACGGGTTCTTCTCGTTCGACTCGCTGGCCGACAATTTCACTCATTGCTTCGCGGCGCCGGTCTTCCAGGGCGACGGGATTTGCGCAGCGACCCTCTGTCTGATCGCGCCCCGCCAAGACGCAGTCCGCAACTACACGCGCTACCGCGACGTTCTCGTTGCCGCCGCGCGAAGCCTCTCCGAAAAGACCGACACTTCCCCGATCTCGATCGTCAAGGCGGCCGTGGCGTAGCGTTCTGCCGCTGCTGTTTCTGCCTTTTCCAGATTGACCCGCCGTGGCAGAACGTTCCAACTTTGTTCTTGCCGTAGTCGAGGCGCCGCCGCTCAGCCATACTCCTCACCGATCCCGTATTCCCGGTAGATCTCAAGCGGATCGGCGTCGGGGAACAGGCGGCATTTGGCCTGAGCGAGGTGCAGGCTGACGGTGGCCGGCTCCTTGCCGTTGGCCAGTATCTTCCGGATGTCGTCCATATGCGTGCGCGGCTGGTGCTTTGGCGCGAGCTGTTCCAGCGCGACCAGCGCGGTAGCCAGCGCCTCGGTGAGCACCCATTCGTCGTGGCCCGTGATTCCCTTCTTCGACATCGGCAGACCCCACATCGGCTGGCGTGGCATACTCAGTGTAACGCGACTTTTGCTGAATCTCCATCGAGCCGATGCGGCCGCCGCCGTCCTCACGCGGCGTCGCGGCAAGCCGCCTGCGCTCTCTTGCATTATGGCCAAGCGTAGCTAAAAGGCGCACTCGCGCGCGTCCGGCCGCCGGTCGATTCCCGGCCTGTGCCGCGCCGGCAGTCTTAATCTTGGCTGCACAATGTTGGCGTAGACCAGCACCCGCAGCATTCCAGGCCGGCCGTTCCGGCTTGCGTCAACATCTCCGCAATCCGCAACGATCGCACGATCGCGCCGCCCCTCGCTGGAGCCAGCATGGTCTTTCTCAGCTTCGTCTACCGCTTCGTGACCAACTTCGCGTTCCTGGCGATGGTCTATTTCAGCCTGAACTTCATGGAGAAGTATCCGAACCGCGCGATCCTCGCGATTCTCGTGCTGGTCTATACCGGCATGCGCGCGGCCTCGACACTGCGGGCGTTCTATTTTTACCAGAAGATCGAGAAGCTGGAAGGCGAGACGCGGCGACTGCAAGCGCCGATCAATGACGGCAGCGGCGGAACCAATGCGCGCAAGCAGATCGTGATCGACGTGGCGCGACTGCGCCGCGACGGCGAGCTCAAGTCCTATATGGACCTGTTCTTCCTGGCGCTGATCGTGCTGCTCTGCGTCGCCGCCATCGTGCGGCAGTAGGCGCCTTGTGAGGCTACTGCTGCTGCCGCTTCTTCAGGCTCGCGAGCTTGGTTGGCCGCGCCGCACTGGCGTTGGCATTTTGTGCCATGCGCTTGGCAGTGACGCGTGCGGCCGGTGCGTGCTTGCCACCATGCGCTGCGACCGCCGCAGGCCGGCCGCGCCCCCTTGCATTCCTTGACGAGAGCGCATCGGCCGTGTTGGCGCCCCGCGCCAGCTTCGTTGCGACATGGCGCGATGCCGTCGTGATCAGTAGCACTTCGAGCGAGCCTTCCTTGATCTCGAAAAGGTCCCGGCTCGGAACCGGCAGGCTTTCTGCGCCGGCCTTTGCGACGCCCCAGCGCGACGACGCGGCCTGGCGCGGCAGCTCGGTATTGAGATCCGACAGTAGCGGGGCCCGCAGCATTTCGCTCCGTGTGAAGACGAAGCTCGGAATCTTGGGCCAGCGTACCGCGGCCACGTTCTCGCTCGCCGGATGCAGCAGCCATTCGACAGGTTCGGTCGGCGTCGCCGGCCGATCGGCAGTCGCCGGCACCACATGCACGATGCGATAGCCGCGTGCCTTGAGGTCCTGGATGATCTTCGGCAGCGCCGCCACCGTGCGCGCCTGGATGTCGTGCAGGAGCAGGATGCCCTTGCCCTTGGCTTCGAGCCGCTGGATCGCGAGCTGATGGACGCGCTCGGGCGAGACGTGCCGCCAGTCGTCGGCCGGGAAATCGGCGCTCCAGACCTGGATGCCGCGCGAAATGAGATAGTTCTCGACGGCATCAGCGCGCAGGAGCCCGGGAATCCGGAAAAACGGCGCCAGCGCCGACGGATCGGTCATCGCCGCCGTGGTCCATTGGATGCCGCCTTCGATCTCGGCCTGCGCCTTCTCGATAGGCATCTTCTCGAAGGTCAGGGGATGGGTGAGGCTGTGCGTGCCGACGGTGTGGCCGGCCGCGACCAGCTTGCGCACACCCTCGGGGTTCGCCTTGGCCTGATTGCCGATGGTGAAGAAGGTCGCCTTGATGCACTCATTGGCCAGGATCTGGAGCACCTGGTTCGAGTATTTCGGCAGCGGCCCGTCGTCGAAGGTCAGGACCACCTCGTGATCCCTGAGCGGCAGCGTTTCCCGGTACTGCATCGTGCCGATGCGAGGATGCTCGCGGGGGTCGACTACGATCGTGCGCGAGGTGCCGAGCGCATCGGGATGGCCGGGACAGTCGGCCGCGAGCGCAACGGCAGGACCGGCGGCCAAAAATCCGAGGCAGACGATCCAGGACCGCGTCCGGCAGGAAACACTACGACCGATCATTGCTCTCCGTCTGCTCTCGTACGCGATTCATGACCGAACATTGGTCAAATCCCGGCCAAAACGGTTCAGGCGCGGGTCCCCATCCAATTTGCATGGCCTAGCATGAACGGAGGCTTAATTGCCCCGCGATCACCCCAATTTGGGCCGCCGTGACATTCCGGCATCAATGCGCATTGGCGCTCTTTTGCGGCACTGCCGGGACGATGTGAACGACGTGGTAGCCATTGTCGTGCAGGTACCGCAGGAAGGCGGGCATCATGGCCGCGGTCCGCGCCTGCGCGTCGTGCAACAGGATGATCCCCTTCCTGGCGGCCTCGAGCCGCTCTGTGACCTTCTTCAATTCCTGCTCTGGGGTGATGTCCTCCCAGTCGCTCGCCCAAAGGTCTGCTCCGAACACGGCGATGCCGCGCGACTGCAGCAGATCGAGCGTCGCCGGCGTGGAGTCGAAATAGGGGAAGCGGAAGAACGGCGTCGATGGCGTGCGGGTGGCCGCGCCGTTGAGTGCCTTCTCGTCGGCCTCGATCCCGCGGTCGATGTTCTCCTTCGCCTGTTCGAAGGAGATTTTCGACGACATCGGATGTGACCAGGTGTGATGCGCCACCGTGTGACCTTCAGCAGCGATCCGCTTCACCAGTGCCGGCGATTCCGCCGACGACTGGCCGACCAGGAAGAAGGTGGCGCGCACGCATTCATGTGCGAGCGCCGCCAGCACCTTTTGCGTGTGTGGCGGCCGGGGCCCGTCATCGAAGGTCAGCACGACCTCGTGATCGGCGAGCGGCAGGGTCTGCGGAAAGCTCTTCAGTCCGACCCGCGGATAGGCCTTGGCATCGACGCTGAGCACGCGCGCGGTGCCGAGCGCATCCTGGCGCGGGCAGTCGGCCGCGTCCGCAGCCGTCATGCCGGCAAGCACCGCCGTTGCGGCGACGAGCAGCAGGGCCCATTGGTGCAGACGCATCTTTGTCATTGCGCTCGATGTTGCCTTGTGACTATTGCCTGAACTCCAGCTCAGACCAATTGATCCATCCTGTCAAACGGCGAGGCGCGCCATGGACGAACATATGGACGTTGCCGAACCCGTCGAGACCTCGGTTCTCGACCACGTTCCCATGCGCAACGAAGATGGCGAAATTCGTCACGAATTCGTCGCAGAGATCGCGCGGGCCATCGAAGCCTCCGACAGCGCGCAGCTGCGGGCCATCGTCGCGGAACTGCACGAGGCGGACCTCGGCGACCTCATCGGGGCGCTGGAGCCGGACGACCGCGTCCGGCTGGTCGAGCTGACGGGGCGCGATTTCGACTTCTCGGCCCTGAACGAGGTCGACGAGGCCGTGCGCGAGGAGATCCTCGAGGAACTGCCGCCGGAAACGGTCGCCGAGGGCGTCCGCGAGCTCGAATCCGACGACGCCGTCGAGCTGCTCGAGACCCTCGATGAGGCGGATCAGGAGGAGATCCTCGAGAAGCTGCCTCTGCCCGAGCGCGTCGCGCTCGAGCGCAGCCTGCTTTATCCGGAAAACTCTGCCGGAAGGCGGATGCAGACCGAGTTCATCGCGGTGCCCCAGGATTTCACCGTGGGCCAGGCGATCGACTACATGCGCGAAACGCCCGATCTGCCGGACCGCTTCTACGAAATATACGTGGTCGACAAGGAGCAGCACTGGCAGGGCGCCGTTCCGCTCGACGTGCTCCTGCGTGCCCGCCGCCCGGTGCCGCTCGCGGACCTCTGCGACGAGGATCGCCGCCGCGTCTCCGTCCTGGACGACCAGGAGGAGGTGGCGCGCATGTTCGGCAAGTACAATCTGGTTGCCGCGCCCGTCGTCGATACCCAGGATCGCCTGGTCGGCGTCGTCACCGTCGACGACGTCGTCGACGTCATCGAGGAGGAGGCGGACGAAGACCTCAAGGCGCTCGGCGGCGTCACCAGCGACGAAGAACTGTCCGACAGCGTGCTGACCATTGCGCGCGCCCGGTTCAATTGGCTGCTGGTCAATCTCGCTACCGCGTTCCTGGCGTCTTCCGTGCTCGGCCTGTTCGAGGGGCAGCTCGAAAAGATGGTGGCGCTCGCTGTGCTGGCGCCGATCGTGGCGAGCCAGGGCGGCAATGCCGCGACCCAGACCATGACGGTCGCGGTGCGGGCGCTGGCCACCCGCGAGCTCGGCTCCTCCAATGCCTGGCGCGTGGTGATGCGCGAGACGTTCGTCGGCCTCGTCAATGGCCTTGCCTTTGCGGTGATCACCGGCATCGCCGCGGTGGCCTGGTTCAAGATCCCGGGCCTCGGCATCGTCATCGGGCTTGCGATCATCTGTAACCTTGTCGCCGGCGCGCTCGGCGGCATTCTGATCCCGATGGGGCTCGAGCGGGTGCGGGCCGATCCCGCGGTCGCCTCCGGCACCTTCGTCACGACGGTGACCGACGTCGTCGGCTTCTTCTCCTTCCTCGGTATTGCGACCTTGTGGTTCGGGCTGAAATAGCAGCCACCGCACTATCATTAATCCGAACTTAAGCCACCTCGATCATGATCGCTCCGCTTGGGGATGAACATGCGGTTGCGGCTGAAAGCGGACGGACGGATCGTCGAATTGCGGGACGGGCAGGAGCTTCCGCTGCAAGGCGTGGCTGCGCCGAGCGAAGCCGGCCCGCTCGAAGTGCGCGACCTGCGTCGCCGCGCCTGTCTGACCCAGATGGAGTTTGCCGAAAAACTCGGCGTGCCCGTCGAGACCATCCGCAATTGGGAGCAGGGCAAGCGCGCGCCACGCGGACCTGCACGGGCGCTGCTCGCGGTGATCGCCCATGCACCCGACACGGTCTTCCAGGCACTCGCAAAAGCCTGACGACAGGGCTGTAAGGCCAACATCCGATCAGGCCCGTCGGATGACCGCGGGCCGCCTCGGTTGGCAGCCGCGGGCGCGAGGTCCATAATGCAACCGGGGGCGAGCGAGGAGAGGATTCCTCATGCTGTTCGTCGAGGCCAATGGTGCAAGCATTCCGGCTCTCGGGCTCGGGACCTGGGAGCTGAGCGGCCGGACCTGCGCGCGCGTGGTGGAGCAGGCGCTGCGGCTCGGCTACCGCCATGTCGACACGGCGCAAGTCTACGACAATGAGCGCGAGGTCGGCGACGGGGTTCGCGCCTCCGGCGTGCGCCGCGACGACGTCTTCATCACCACGAAGGTCTGGACCAATCATTTCGCCCCGAACGATCTCGAACGCTCGGTCAAGGAAAGCCTGGTCAGGCTGCGGCTGCCGTCGGTCGATCTGTTGCTGCTGCACTGGCCCAACCCACACGTGCCCCTTGTCGAGACGCTCGGCGCGCTGGCGCATGCCAGGCGGCTCGGGCTGACGCGGCATATCGGCGTCTCCAACTTCACGGTGGCGCTGATCGAGGAGGCGGTCGCCGCGTGTCCGGAGCCTCTGGTCTGCGACCAGGTCGAATTTCATCCCTATCTCGATCAGACCAAGGTGAGGGCGGCCTGCGACCAGCACGGTCTTGCGCTCGTCGCCTACAGCCCGATCGCCAAAGGCCGCATCAAGAGCGACGAAACGCTGGCGAGGATCGGCCGGGTCCATCGCAAGACGGCTGCACAAATCTGCCTGCGCTGGCTGGTGCAGCAGAACGTCGTCGCCATCCCGCGCACCTCGCGCATCGAACGTCTCTCGGAAAACATCGAGATCTTCGACTTCGAATTGTCGCCCGACGAGATGAGCCAGATTGCCGCGCTTACCCATCCCAAGGGCCGGCTGACCGATTTCGGCTTCGCGCCGAAATGGGATTGAGGCGCCACGCCCATATGCTAGGAACCGCGGGTGACAACCGAAGTTGGGCCATGGATTGGCGGCGGATCATACGGACGGACATTGCGGCGTCGGCCGTCGTGCACCTGACGCTTGTCGTGCTGATCGTCCTGATCAGCGAGGTGCATCCGTTCCATGCTCCGCCGAGCGATACGGTCGCCGTCGACATCGTTACGCCGGAGGAACTGAAGCAGAAGGAGCCGGAGCCGACGCCGTCGCCGCAACTTTCGTTGCCCGAGCTGGCCGCGAAGGACAAGGCGGAGGCGCCCGCGCCACCTCCACCGCCACAACCGGCACAGCAGCCATCGCCGCAACCGGCCCCGCAGGCCTCGCCGCAGCCTTCATCGCAGCCATTGCCGGCCAAGCGCGAGGCCAATGCGCAGGCTCAGCCACAACCACAATCCGCGCCGCAGGCCCCGAGCTACAAGCCGCCGGAGCCCGACGTCACCATCAAATATGGCGTGATGCTGGGCTTGCCCACCGAGCTGCCGCCCTTGTCGAAAGAGGCTCCCAAGGAAAATGACACCGGCGGCGCCGCCGCCACTGAGGCAGCCAAGCTTCCGGCCGATGTCATCGCCGAATTCCGCCGTCACCTGCGAAGCTGCGCGAAACTCCCGGACACGATCGCGCCGTCCGACAAGGTGCACATCAAGATGCGCACCTTCATGACGACCGACGGCCAGCTCGCCACCGCCCCCGCACTGATCGAGGCCAGCGCATCGCCCGCCAAGGGCCTTGCCCTGATGCAGGCCGCAAAGGCTGCGCTGCAGGCCTGCCAGCCCTACACCATGCTGCCGGCCGACAAGTACGAGGAGTGGAAGGTGCTGGACCTCACCTTCACGCCAGGGGATTTCGGGGCGCCGTAGCGACCGTCACGGCAGCATAGCGGTCGTGCGACCTTTGTCCGACGGCAAATCTGAGTTCTCGAAATCAACCCCATGCAAAGAAGGGATTGATCGCCGCTTCACCCGGCGACACAAGATGTTGTGGCCCGAAGAGCGAGCACGCGTGCCGTCAATTAGGTCATGGCCTCCGCAACCTGAAAGAGCCTGCGGCGACCGCGTTGATCACCTGGTGGCGGCAGCTTCGTGATGATGTCGTATCACTTCGTCGATAATAAACTTCAGAAACTTCTCTGCAAAAACAGGATCCAGATTCGCTGCGTCGGCGAGCTGTCTCAACCGCGCAATCTGCGCCTTTTCCCGGCTGTGATCGGCTGCCGGCAATCCCGAGGCAGCTTTGAGCTCGCCAACCAGCCGCGTGCATTTGAAGCGTTCGGCCAGCATGTAAACCAGTGCAGCATCAATGTTGTCGATGCTCTGACGCAGACTGACGAGTGCCTGCGGCATTTCTTGTTCGTCGTTCATTATCATGTTCCTGCCACGCGAGTTCTGGAATTACGGAGGATTACTACGCGCCAACAAATTATCGTGTCTCACTTAGAGGGTGCAGTCCAGCGCTGTCACCGTCACCAAATCTCGGCTTCTGACCGGCCGGGATCACCCATGCGCGGCTCGTGCCTTGCCTTGACGACCGGACAGGCTAGCATCGCCATGCAAACACATGGCGTCAGTTTGACTGGTGCTGAAAAAGGGGAGGTTATCATGACGACTAGCCGCGTCTGGCGCTTGCTGCTGTTGCCGCTCACTTTCGCCGGCACGCTGAGCATCTGCTCCGCCGCCGAGCTCAATCCTGCTGCTGTCGTCTATAAATTGCCGAACCAGATCCCCTGGGGCCCGGTCGACGCGCGCGGCGCGCAGTCAGCCGTGGTGGTCGGCGATCCCAACAAACCCGGCTTCTATATGGTCTACAACAAGTGGACCAAGGGTAACCACTTCAGCCGCCCGCATTTCCATCCGAACGATCGCTACATTGTGGTGCTGCAGGGCACTTGGTGGGTGGGCTCAGGCCCGAAATTCGATCCCGAACACGGCACCGTGCCGATGCCGGCAGGCAGCTTCGTAACCCATTACGGCAAGCAGGTGCATTGGGACGGCGCCAAGGACGAGGACGCCGTGCTGCTGATCATGGGCGAGGGCCCGGCGACAGCGACGGCGGCGGAAGAAAAATAGCCCAGCAGCAATCAAGCCCGTCGCGCCGCGATTCATCTCCCGAATAATTCAAGGAGATGAAACATGGCGATGGGAAATGACGGTGACAGTCCTGGACTGTCTCCATCATTTCGTCTGTACCTCAAATCCGCGAACCGGCCTGAGGCAGGTCGCACAATACTCGACCCGCACCGTGTTGCGGTCCGTGCAGGGCTGATCCACCGCCATCAGGAAGCGCATGGGCTGGGCGATGAAGAAGCTGGACGACTCGACCCGGCAATAGTTCTGCGCCTTCAGATAATCCGTGAGCATGCCGAGCTTCATGAAATGGCGCGAGGTGTCGGTGTAGCCGGCATAGTCGAACAGCTCGAATGGCGGCCGGTTATTTTCGCGGAAGGCTTCGCGGAACGCCGTGACCTGCGCACCGACGAACCCGACCAGCAGCAGCGCGATGACAGGAACCCGCCAGGTCGCGCGAAGGCTGTCGAGGCCTAACGCGATCGAAACGAAGAGGAGGAACTGCGGTATGATGTAGTATCGATCAGCAACGCTGGCGATCGAGAGCCGCAGCGCGGGGAAATAGGCAATCGTCCACAAGGCGAAGAGCGGCACGATCAGTTGCTCTGTATCGCTCCGTCTGCAGCGGGTCGCTCGGAGCGCGATTGCCGCGAATATCGCGAGAAGCAGCGCCATGCGCGCGTGCAGCGCGATCATCTCGAGCGGGCCGGGCAGGTAGGAGACGACGCGCTCGAGCAGGATCACGCCCGAAGCCGTCCCGAAAAAGCTGACATCGCCGATCGGCGACGCTGCCAGCGAGAGCACCACGAAGCCTGCAAGCAGGGCGTTGACGCAGCGCGCGACGCGCGGCTCGGTGGTGGCCCTCAGCACGTGCGGAAGAAGGCGGCATTCCAGACGAAGATAGGCATGCGTTGCGAGCGCGATCAAAGCGAGGCCCACCAGCATCGCCGGCAGCACCCGGCTCACGAAGCTGCCGTCGCCGACGAAATATCTCGCGGACAGGACGAATTGAACAAGCAGGTTCAACTGCCCGATCAGCAGCAGCCGCGCACTTCCTTCACCCGGCCATTTCAGGGCGACAAATGTTGCCGCGGCGGCAAAGGACAGCGCGGCGGCCGCAAAGATCGCGTGACTCCAGCATCCCAGCGAGAAGGTCAGGAGAAGAAGGAAGAGCCATTTCGGCCGGCTTCGACCCGGCTCCATCACATGCGGGAGCGCCAGGAGCAAGAGCGACAGCAGAAGGTTCTGCAATGCGTTCACTTCCCAGGCGATACGACTGTAGAAGAGGAACAGGAGCGAGGATCCCATCAGCAGCGTGAAGTAGATTGCCGCAGCTCCTCTTTTCCAAAAAGCGAGAGCCGCAAGACCCAGGGCCAGACCGTTCAGAACGACGCCTGCGAGCCGCAGGCTGCCGACGCCGGGCGAGATGATCGAGAAGATCATCGTCACGATCTCCGGGAAGAGCGATCCCGTGTAACCATTCATGCCCCGGAGGGTGAACATCCCGCGCGTCTGCTGCTCGAACGCGCGCAGCCCCACCCAGGCTTCGTCGCCGTGCAGACCAGGGAACGAATTCAGCCGAACGGACAGGGCGGCAGCGACAACGGCAATGAGGGCTGCCAGGAGGCCTGCGCAGGCGATGCGCCTGTGTCGTCGCGACCCCGCCGCAATGTATGCCGAGGCCGGCCAAAGGAAAGAATGCATGCCCGCCAGCCACCGTTCGAATTCGCAGGGGCAGGTCTATGTGGGAAAATATCCCACGTCAATATGTGATAGTTGGCTACGACAGGCGGTCCACAATTCGAAATGTGAGTTGTGAAATCGCAGGCTGCCCACACTCCGTCATTGTGAGCCACCGGATCCCCGGGAAGCGCGGCCCGATGACAGGCTCCGTGAAGCAATCCAAAAATGCATCTGCGGAAAGACTCTGGATTGCTTCGCTGCGCTCGCAATGACGATCTGAGGTACACGCTTGCCCAACTCTAGCTGTCATCGCCCAGCGAAAGCGGGCGATCCAGCACTCCGAGACGGCGATAACGGAGAAGCCGCGGAGTACTGGATGCCCCGTCTTCGCGCGGCATGACAGCGGTAATTGGGCAGTTGCAGGCAGCCTAGTCGATCGCATCGTTATGACGATCGATCTAGCCCTTCAGCGACTTCTTCCGGCGCCATTGCCGCCCACGCGCTGGATGCGAACTGCCGTCGCCAGGTCACGATCACCACCGCCGCCGTCGTCACGAACAGCACCCAGGGGCTGACGAACCAGCCGAGATAGCCGAGCGCGAAGAAGAAGGCGCGCTGGCCGCGGTTGAAGTGACGGCCGGCGGCCTCGAACAGGCGCGTGGTGCGGATGACGTGGGCTTCGGCTACCGGTGTGCCGCGCTGGGAGGCCGGCGGCATGCCGCCGAACAGGATCGCGACGTAGTTGAAGAGCCGGTAGGCCCAGGCGAACTTGAAGAACGCGTAGACGCAGATCAGGACGAGGCCGACGCATTTCAGCTCCCACAACGCAGGCGAGGGGCTGAGATCGATCGGCAGCTTGGACAGGATGACGAGCGCGTCGTTGGTCGCCCGCAAGAGGGCCAGCGCGCCGCCGATTGCGAACAGGCTGGTTGAGGCGAAGAAGGCGGTGCCGTTCTGGAGCGAGGCCATGATCTGCATGTCGACCATGCGCGCCTCGCGGTCGAGCAGGCGGCGCACCCAGACCTCGCGGTAGCGGTTCATGCGCGACGACAGGCTGTCCCGGCCGTAAGCCGAGTGCTCCAGCGTAATGGCGTAGACGAACCATTCCAGCGCGAAGAAGCCGACCGCGGCGATGTCGACCCAGTATCCGCTCATAGTGATCCCCTCGTTGGCTCGCAGGATTGCCATGCATGTTCCGTCGCGGCAACGATTGATTGCGTGCAGGCGATGGCGTTAAAAGCAGCGGCTTGATGGACCAGCATTTGAGAAGGACCGGTGACATGGCGCTGAAGCTCGCGATCGGCAACAAGAACTACTCGTCATGGTCGATGCGACCCTGGCTCGCGCTGCGCGCCAACGACATCCCGTTCGAGGAGGTCGCGATCCCGCTCTACACCGATAATCCAGCAGACAAGCAGCGCATCGTCTCCTTCAGCCGCGCCGGCAAGGTGCCCGTGCTGGTCGACGGTGACGTCACGGTGTGGGATTCGCTCAGCATCATCGAATACATCGCCGAGCGCTTCCCGGAGAAGAAGCTGTGGCCCGACGACGTCGCGGCGCGCGCGCATGCCCGTTCGGTTTGCGCCGAGATGCATTCCGGCTTCATGGCGCTGCGTGGCGAATGCGGCATGAACCTGCACCGGCCGGTGCGGCCGGTGACGCTGTCGGCGGATGCGCAAGCCAACATCGCGCGGGTGCAGGAGATCTGGCAGGAGTGCCGCGAGCGCTTTGGCGCGGGCGGGCCGTTCCTGTTCGGCCGCTTCGGCGCGGCGGATGCGATGTATGCGCCGGTCGTGCACCGCTTCCGCACCTATGCGATCGAAGTCACGCCGCAGACGCGCGCCTATATGGACACCATGCTGGCCCAGCCGGCATTCCAGGAATGGACACAGGACGGGCTCGCCGAAACGCTGGTCATCGAGAAGTTCGAAACCGCGTAGGCGAAGCCGGGTCGGGGCGCAGACAGGAATGTGATTGGGCGCGGCTTGACGGCAGGCCGGCGGGCGGCGCTCAATCGGGATGAGCAACGCGCATCAGGCGCAAGGGGAGACGGGCGATGGGAATCTTCGACGCGCTGGAAAACAACCCCGCATTCCGCAGCGCGCTTGGCCAGCTCGGCGCAGCGGTGTTGCCGGCCGTGCTCAACGAGGTGCTCGGCAGCAACAACCAGGGCGGCCTCGGTGCCATCGTCGCCAAGCTCGAGCAGGCGGGCTTCGGCGATCAGGTCAAGTCGTGGCTCGGCAACGGCCAGAACTTGCCGATCTCGGCCGACCAGCTCCGCCAGGTGCTCGGCAATGACACGGTGAGGCAGCTTGCCGCGCGCTACAACATCCCGGTCGACCAGCTCAGCCAGATCCTGGCCCAGGAGCTGCCCAAGGCTGTGGACAATGCAAGCCCCGACGGCAAGCTGCCGCACGGCGCCTGATACCGCCGGCGGTGGTTCCAGGCGGTACCATTGGCAGGCCGTCTGCCCGCTATCGTGCTGAAAATATTACAAAAATCACACATTTGCCATAGTGGCATTGCGCTGGCCAAGAAGGGCGGTCGCATGCTATACACCCCGCCGGGCTTCCGGCCGGCCGCCGCAGCGGGACACGTGGGCGCGGCAGGCGTTGTTTGAGTGATGGAGAGGGTGTTGAAGCACAAATTCCCCGTGGGCGCGCGCGTCCTTTTCACGGCCAGCAATATCGCGCGCCCGGCTGCCAGCGGGACCTATGAGGTCATCCGTTTGCTGCCGACCGAGGGTGACGATTGTCAGTATCGGATCAAGAGCTCGACCGAAGCCTTCGAACGGGTTGCCAAGGAAAGCCAGCTCGCCCTGTCCTGACGACGTGCAAGGGTGGGATGACGAATTGGATGTCGGTCCGCCGTCAAAAGGCCCGGTTCAAGTCAACATGGTGAGCGGGCTGCTGCCGCGCCGCGGGCAGTTGCCATCACTGAATTTGATCTTGATATGATCGCGTGAGGGGACGTCGCGCATGAACTGGGCATGGGCCAATTCGCTCGACGAAATCTGGCGCTCTGCGGGCTTTCCGATGTGGCTGACGCTGGCGGCTGCCGGCTTCTTCGGCCTGATCCTTCTGATCACGCTGCTGCGCGCCGAGCGATCGGTCGCCAACGGGGCGTTGACGGTGATCACGCTGCTCGCGATCGGCATCGCGGTTGCGGCAACCATTCGCGCCTATGGACCGGGCAGGGAAGGTCCCGCGAGCGAAGCTCGTGCGCAGCCAGTGGCAACCGCGGCGCTGCCAGCGCTATCCTGCATCGACGATCTGGCCGGCGACACCGTTCTGGCCGCCTGCGAGAAGGCGCTGTTCGGCTCGCCCGAAGCGACGGCTGCCGCCGTCTCCTATGCCGCAGCCCAGATCAGCCGGCTCACCGCGCTTGGCGATGCCGCTGCCGTCGGAAAGAACCCATCCCCCGAACTCAAGGCGTTGCGACGGGCGATCGAGCACGACCGCTATGGCCTCATCGCGCAGGTGCTGGTCGCTCGCGACGGCTGCACGCAATTCGACTGTGCCGCGTTCCGCTCGCTGACGGATCAGCAGCAGGTCGCTGCCAATATGGACGCCCATCTTTATGAGGGGCTGGTCGCGCGTTACGCATCGAGCTGGAACACGCCGGTGGCGGCGATGCCGGGTGCGGTTGCCGCGCTGCCTCCCTCGATGCCGACCGGCAAGCCGACCAATGCGGAGTTCCCGAGCGCCGCGTCGACGCCTGCCGTGAGCATCATGGCGCCTGAACCGACCTCACGCTCGGCGTCCGGAACTTCGGCGGCGCCGGCTGCGCCGCGCGCGCCAGCCTCGGCGCAGGCCTCGGCACCGCCACCTGCTGCCAAGAAGCAGCCGGCTCCGAAGGCTGCGCGCGCGCCTGCGCCTGCGCCAGTTCAAATCGCGCCGGCGGCTCAGCCCGCGCCGGCTCCGGCGCCCGCGGCTGCGGATAACAACTAGTTCGGCATTCCAAATGCGCGGCCAGACCGCTAATGCTGGGGCATGCCACTCCATCTGATCAAGCTTGCCGTCGGCTGCGACTCCGTCAAGGAATTGAAGGAGTGGATCGCCGAACGGATGCAGACCGCCAAGAAGAAGGGTCTGCCGCAACGTCATATCCATATCACCCGCATGGTCCCCAAGCGCGACGCCGAGATCCTGGCAGGTGGCTCGCTCTACTGGGTGATCAAGGGCGAGGTCGCCGCGCGCGAAAAGATCATCGGCATCGAGCCGTTCCGCGACAAGGACGGCATCGGACGCTGCCGGATCGTGATGCAGCCCAAGGTGATCTCCGTGTCGCCGCGGCCGATGCGGCCGTTCCAGGGCTGGCGCTATCTGACGGAGGATGCCGTGCCGCCCGATCTCGGCAAGGCCGCCGCCGGAACCATCGCCGCGATGCCCGAGCCGATGCGGCGCGAGCTGCGCGATCTCGGCTTGCTCTGAACCGCCGTTAATTACGGCGGCGTGACGATGTGCAGCCGCGCCCAGTCTGTTGACGGCATCTCGATCCGCCGCCCGCCTTCGCCAAGACTGTCCTCGATGTCGATCAGTTCCGGCTCCACGCCCATATCGTGCAGGTATCGTCGATACTGCTCGCCAAAATGCGCCGTCAGGCTCTCGCGTTGCTCGGCCGGGACATTGGGCGCAACGCGGTTGCGGATGAAGCGTCCCGTCAGCACCACCTTCGCGCCCTGAGGCAGGCTGCGATGCACGCCGCCGGCGAGCACGAGCAGGCAGGCAAAGTCGCAGGCCGGGTTCGGCACCGTCACCTTGGCGTCGAGCGGTCCGCCCGGGCGCTTCAGCGCAAAGCATTCGGCCTCCGCCTTGCTGGCGCAGGCTTCGACCTCGGTTGCACCGGCGGTGGTGTCGAGGCCGCGGTCGCGCAGGATGCGACCGAGGCTGGTCGCGACATTGAGGTCGGACTCGCCCCAGCTATGGATCACAAGCGGCAGCTTGCGGCCTTGCTGACGATCGAGGATCGCGATCAGCCGCTTGTAGCTGTCCCATTGCACGGCGCCCTCGGCGGCGATCCAGTCCGAGCAGCCCGGTCCGCAGGCGCCGACCGGACCATGGGCGACATAGAAGATCATGGCGTTCGGCGCCGAGCCGAACGCGCCGATCGGCGGCCGCTGCTGCGCTTGGGCGGCCCCGCCAGCGGTAAGCGCCAGTACACAGCTCGCGATGATCGTGCGGATGGATGGCATGCCTTGCCGGTCGGCTTTTTCGTCCCCGCGCCGATCATCCATGCGGGCGAAGGTCCGCGCAAGTGCAACCCGAAAACCGCTTCGCACTTTTCCGGATCGTGCTTTAAACCGCGATATTGTCGATCAGGCGGGTGGTGCCGAGCCGCGCCGCCACCAGGATGCGCAGCGGCCCGTCTTCGCGCGAGGTGACCGGCGCCAGCGTCTCGGCCTGGCGGGCTTCAAAATAGTCGAGCGCAAAGCCGGCCTTTTCGATCATCCCGGCGCCACTCGCCATCGCCGGCGCGATCGCTTCGCCGGCGCGGATCCGCCCGGCGCTTTCCGTCATGGCACGGTAGAGGGTGGGGGCGAGCTTGCGTTCCTTGGCCGACAGATAGACGTTGCGCGAGGACATCGCGAGCCCGTCGCGCTCGCGCAGCGTGCGCGAGCCGACCACCTTGACGCCGAGGTCCAGATCCCCGGCCATCTGCGTTACCACCCGCAGCTGCTGAAAGTCCTTCTCGCCGAAGATCGCGACATCCGGGCGACACTGCGTGAACAGCTTGGCGACGACGGTGGCCACACCGCCGAAGAAATGCGGCCGGAAGCGGTCTTCCAGTCCGGCGAGCGCCGGTCCCTGCGGCACGATGCGGGTTGCAAAGCCCTCCGGGTACATGGCCTCGACCGTCGGGTGCCAGACGAGGTCGACGTCCTCCGCCGCGAGTTTCGCGATATCGGCGTTCCAGGTGCGCGGGTAGGCGCCAAAATCCTCGGTCGGTGCGAACTGCGTTGGGTTGACGAAAATCGAGACGACGACTCTGCTCGCGCGTCGCTTGGCGAGGCGCACCAGCGACATGTGCCCGTCATGGAGCGCGCCCATCGTCGGCACCAGCGCGACGGTCGCCTTCCGCTTGCGAAGAGCATCGAGGCTGCGCCGCAGGGCAGGGACCGTGCGGGCAATCAGGGGACTTCGTGGCATCGGGCGCTCCGCGGGACAGGGGCTAACCTTAACAAGCGGCATGGGTGGACGCCATGCACCTGCCGGAGTCAGAGAATGTTTCGCGCGGCACGACAATGTGCGCTGGAACATAGAGGCAAGCATGCGTGCGATTCATGATTAAGAACCGCGCGTTGCGATTTGCATTTCCTGTCACGCATTTCACTTGACCGCAGACGCGGTCAACTTGAAGATATTTGTCAGGGGCGTTGAGGATTCCTAAATGCTTGTGCAGGCTAGCCAAGGCCAATCGGGCTCGGCGCACGTTGTCGTGCTCGGCAACGAGAAGGGTGGCTCGGGAAAATCAACCACCGCCCTGCACATCGCGGTTGCGCTGCTGAAGGCCGGCCAGCGCGTCGCCACCATCGACCTTGACTGCCGGCAGCAAAGCTTCACCCGCTACATCAACAATCGTTCCGCCTGGGCGCGCCGCACCGGCCTCGCGCTCGAGCTGCCGGTGCATCGCTGCATCAAGCTCGGCGAGACCATGCAGATCGCCGAGAACGAGAACTCCGAGTTCCTCCAATTCATGGAGGCGGTCTCGGCGGTCGAGAACAATTTTGATTTCATCGTCATCGATACGCCCGGCACCGACAGCTACCTCATGCGGCTCGCGCACTCGATGGCGGACACGCTGGTCACCCCGATCAACGACAGCTTCCTCGACTTCGATGTGCTCGGCACCGTCGAGCCCGCCAACTATGCGGTGACCGGCGAAAGCCACTATGCCGAGATGGTCCGCGATGTCAGGCGCAAGCGCCGCCAGCTCGACGGCTCGACCTCCGACTGGATCGTTGTGCGCAACCGCCTGTCGATGCTGGGCTCACGCAACAAGCAGCTCGTCGCCGACGGGTTGAAGGAATTGTCGCTGCGGCTCGGCTTCCGCTATGTCGACGGCTTTGCCGAGCGTGTCGTCTATCGCGAATTTTTCCCGCGTGGCCTGACCGCCCTCGACGATATCGACGAAGCGACCCTCGGCATGCGCCCCAATCTCGGCCACGTCACCGCCCGCGAGGAGGTGACGAGCCTGCTTCGCCAGCTCAAGCTGCCGCTCGACGAGCGCGGACGCCGCCGCGCCGCCAACCGCGCCGAATGGTTCAGCCAGGTCGACAAGCCGCTCGAGCTGCACGACATCCTCGGCGCCTGACCGGGCGCGGTACGCTGCTACTTCCACTGACGTTTTTTCGACCGGGGCGCAGGTTCCCTGGGAACCGGACGGAGCCATCGCGATTAACCGCGCGCAGCCGGGTTGCGCCTGAAGTAGAATTTTACCTGACGTAGTGGTCTTGGAATACCGTGCCCACAAAACGCGTGCGGCGCACAATGAAAGAGCTGCCAGTTCACAAATTTTGGTCTTCCCGTCACGACGCTGTGACATATATTAAGGAATAACCGACAGGGGGCCCCGAGAGCCCTTAAGCAACACGATTTCAACTGGGATTTCAGGCCAGAAGGCCTGAGGCTGAGGACGAAAATGAAGCGTGGAATTGCCGTACTGGTTTCGGTCACCGTCCTTGCGGGCGTCGCCTATTTCACGGCGAGCAAGTGGGCCATCAAGCACGAGACGATCACCTTCTACGACGCCTCGCGCGACAACCGGCCGGTGCCGGTTGATATCGCCGTCCGTCGCGATCGCGAGATGCAGGCAGATAGCGGCCTGATCACGCTGCCGGTTGCCGTGATCAACCACGGCAACACCGTCAAGAACACCGAGTATGGCTTCCTTGCCAACGTCTTTGCGATGCGTGGCTATCTGGTCGTGAGCCCGCAACATGACTTGCCGACCGATCCTCCAATGGTCACCAAGCCGGGCGAGCTTTACGTCGGCCGCCTGCCGCAGATCCTCCGCGGCGTTGCCAACATTCACCTGGCGCTTCAGGAGATGAAGAAGGTCCAGCCGAACGCCGACTATACGAAGGTGAGCATGGTCGGCCATTCGATGGGCGGCGACATCACCATGTATTTCGCCAAGCAATATCCGGATGAGGTCAAGAAGGTCGTGACGCTGGACAATCTCCGCGTGCCCTTCGTCACCGCCGGCAAGTTCAAGATCCTGTCGTTCCGCTCTCATGATCCGCAGTTCAAGACCGATCCGGGCGTGCTCCCGACGGACGAGGAGTGCGAGAAGGCTGGTATCACCGTCGTGAAGACGGACTTCCAGCACAATGACATGCGCGACACCGGACCGGATGGCGCGAAGAACTCGATCCAGGGCATGCTCGACAAGTTCCTGGCCGATACCGATAGCGAGGTGGCGCCGGTCGATACGTTGAAGGCGCCGCCCAGTGCGCTCGAGCCCGGCCCGGTTGCGCTGATGGCGCCTTCCAAGAGCTGACGCATCAAGAGCTGACGTTTCCATCGACTTCCGGATTTTCGTCCTGCCAGGCCTCCGCTGTTGACCGCCGCGGAGGCCTTTACGCATTGACCGATCATGGCGCGCTCGCCACATATGGACGGTACTGTCCATTCTGCGAGCAGGAATGTCCGGCGAACCGACCAAACCACCCAGCGGCGATGCCGTGTCGGCGCGGGCCGCGGCCCCGGATAAGTTGCCGCAGGCCAAGACCTCGGCCAGCGACGACATCGCGGCTTTCGTCGCCAAGGCGCGTGCGATGTCGCCGCATGCGCCGGGCGCGAAGGGCCGGTTGATTTTCGCGCTCGACGCCACGATGAGCCGGCAGCCGACCTGGGACATGGCCTGCGCGCTCCAGGCAGACATGTTCCGCGAGGCCGCCGCGCTAGGCAGCCTCGATATCCGGCTCGTCTATTATCGCGGCTTCAACGAGTGCCGTGCGACGGGATGGATCTCCGACAGCTCCAGGCTCGCCCGCCTGATGAGCAAGATCGATTGCCGTGGCGGCGATACCCAGATCGGCCGGGTGCTTTCGGAGGTGCGACGCGAGGCGGCATCCTCCGGCGTGCGCGCGGTGGTTTTCGTCGGCGACGCCATGGAAGAGAAAGTCGACGAGCTCTGTGCCAAGGCCGGTGAGCTCGGCATGCTCAAGGTCCCCATCTTCATGTTTCAGGAAGGTCATGACGCAACCGCCGAGCAGGCGTTCCGCGAGATCGCACGGCTGACCGGCGGAGCCTGGTGCAGGTTCGATCCGGGCGCGGCGGCGCAACTGCGCGAGCTCCTGCGCGCGGCAGCGGCCTACGCCGCCGGCGGCCGCGAAGCGCTGCTCAGGCTCGCCAAGACGACGAGCGGCGCAGCCAAGCTGATCGGGCAGATGAAGTAGTCAGGCCGCCGCGGTTTCCACGACCGCTCGGATGGCCGCGCTCATCCTGCCGATCGCCTCGGCGGCATCGGCGCTGACCTCGTGCCGTCGGGCGAGCCAGGCGGGATCATTGTAGGACAGCCAAGTGTCGCCGGACGCGTCCTGCCAGACCAGCGCTTTCAGCGGCAGGTCGATGCCGATGGTCTGAACCGACTGCATCAGCGGCGTGCCGGCCCTGGCGTTGCCGAAGATCAAGACCTCGGTCGGCGGCAGCGGCAGTCCGGCCTCCATCGCGCCGGCGGCGTGGTCGATCCGAGCGAAGACCCGCATGCCCTTCGCCTTCACTTCCGCTTCGAGCCGGTCCATCGTTTCCCTTGGCCCGTGATGGCTCGATCGGGTCACCAATCCCTCGACGCTCATCGCACGCTCCGTTTCGTGCTGCGTTGGCCCGACTATCCGGTGGAAGAGCGGCCGCGACAAACGAACTTCTCGTGTGCTCGGAACGTCCTCCATGCTTTTTGCGACCGGGCAGACTATATTCGGATCATGCCGACCCTGATCGCAGGCGCTGTTGCCGTCGTTACCCTGTACCTGCTGCTGCAGATGTTCCGTTCCGCCAATCCGGCGGTGCTCGCGCGCGCCATCAAGGTCGGCGGCGGGGTCGTGGCGCTGGCGGTGGCAGCCTTCACGGGCCTGCGGGGCGAGCTGGCGGTCGCCATCCCGCTCGGCATCTTCGGTGCCGGCCTGCTCGGCTGGACCCCGCTCGCGAACTCGAGCTTCGGCAATATCGGCGGGCTGTTCGGCGCGACGCGCTCGCCGGGACAGACCTCGCGCGTGCGCTCGCAGTTTCTGGACATGCAGCTGGACCACGAATCCGGCCAGCTCGCGGGCCAGATCGTCGCGGGGCCTTACGCGGGCCGTTCGCTCGACGAATTCGACCTCGCCGCGCTGCTTGCGATGGCCCCCGCCTTCGACGCGGAGAGTGTCGCGTTACTCGAAAGCTATCTGGACCGCCGGTTTCCCGCCTGGCGTCAGGACGCGCAAGGAAATGCGGCAGGGCGGCAGGGCCGCGCGGCGCCGAGCGGCAAAATGACGGCGGAGGAAGCCTACCAGATCCTTGGCCTGCAGCCTGGAGCGGGGCGCGACGAGATCGGCCGGGCCCATAAGACCTTGATGAAGAAATTGCATCCCGACCAGGGGGGCTCGACGTATCTCGCTGCCCGGGTAAACGAGGCCAAGGATACTCTGCTTCGCACGCATAACGGCTAACTCCGGCAACCAACGCTACAAACGCCCGTACCGCGTCAGCTCCGTATTGCTCTGTCTGCCGTCGCCCCGATGTCGCCCGCCAATTGTCGGCGTGGTCGATCCCTTGAGCAAAATTTTAACCGTAAATCGTTGACGAGAGGTTGTTGCGGAACAGTCTTCGTGCCTGCCTGAAACGACAATGCCCGCGCGGAAGGCGCGGGCATCGGGATCGGACCAATTGGGTCGGCGTCAGTTGCGAACGGTAATGCAGGAGATGTCGGCGCGCTTCAGCGTGCGGCAGACGGCCTCCGCCTGGTCGCGCTCGAGGCCGGCGAAGCGGGCGCGGAACAGCTTGCGATTATCCTTGGCGACGACCTCGGTGAAGGGATCGGCCTTGCTGAGCAGGCCGCGAGCCGAACTGCGGGCGGCTTCGATGCGCTGCTGCGCTTCGTTCTCGCTCTCCAGCGCGCCGACCTGGACGATCCAGCCGCTGTGCGTGACGACCGGCTTGGTCGTTGCGCTCATCTGGATCGGTTGAGGGGCGGGCTCGGCCGAGGCGAGTTTTGCGGCAGGCGCGGGGGCCGGGGCGCTGGACGCCGGCAGGACACCAAGGATGCCGTTGCCAGTGCCAAAGCCCGGCGGCTGCGGCGGCAATTCGCTGCGGGCGACTTCAGGCTTGGCGATTTCGGACTTGGCGATGACGTCCGGCTTGTTGACGATTTCGGCCTTGGCGACGACGGCGCCCGAGGTTTCTGCGACTTCGGCACGCGCGCTGGAGATCGTGTTGGTGATCGGCGGGGCCGGCTGCGACGGGGCTGCGGAAGCGACCTTCACGGCGCCGGCCTTGACCTGAACCGTCCTCACCTTGACCGGCTTCATCGGCTCGGACGAGCCCGGAATGATCGAGAGCGGCTGGCTCGAGATCACGCCATTGGTCAGCGGCGCGGGTTCGACCTTGGATTCGACTGCCTTGGGCTCCGGCTTGGCCATCGGCGGCATCGCCGCGGTGGCGGCGGCAAGCGCGGCGAAGCGCGAGGCAGGGCGCGGCGCGGGCGCTTCGGGAGCGGGGGCTGCAGCGGCCTGGACCTGCGGTGCTGCTCGCGCCGGCGTGTCGGAGGCGTCGGCGACATCGGTGCTGATATCGGCGCCATTGCGCTCGGTGATGGCCGCGACCGTGCGCGTGCCCGCGCCCTTCTCGAGATTCTCCGCAAGCAGGTTGCGCATGATTGCGTCGCGCGAGCCGCCGCTGCGGCCGCCCAGGACCACGCCGACCAGGAAGCGGTTGCCGCGGTGAATCGAGCTGACGAGATTGAAGCCGGAGGCGCGGGTGTAACCGGTCTTGATGCCGTCGACGCCCTCGACGCTGCCGAGCAGGTGATTGTGGCCCGTGATCGTGCGGCCGCGGAAATTGAAGGCCGTGGTCGAGAAGTAGCGATAGTAGCGCGGGAAGCGATCCTGGATCGCGCGGCCAAGCGTAGCCTGGTCGCGGGCCGTCGTGTTCTGCTCGTCGTTGGGAAGGCCCGAGGCGTTGCGATAGACCGTCCTGGACATGCCGAGCGCGCGCGCCTTGCGCGTCATCATGCTGGCAAAATCCTCTTCGGTGCCGCCGATATATTCGGCGATGACGACTGCGGCGTCGTTGGCGGAGCGCGTGACGAGGCCCTTGATCGCGTCCTCGACCCGGATGGTCTGGCCGGGGCGCAGGCCCAGCTTGGTGGGGTCCTGATCGGCGGCGTGTTCGGACACCGGCATCTCGCTGTCGAGCTTGACCTTGCCGGACTCCAGACGCTCGAACAGCAGATAGAGCGTCATGATCTTGGTGAGCGAGGCGGGATGACGAATTCCATCGGGGTTCGTCGCTTGCAGCGTCGTGCCGGAATTGCCGTCGACGATGATCGATGCGAATTGCGGGCTATAGCTCTCGCCGGAGTCGCGGTGCACGCGATGCGCATAGTGGCGGCTGCGATGGCGCCGCGCTTCGGCCGCGTCGGTCGTGAACATGACCGCGGTGGTGATTGTAAGAAGCCCGAAGACCCCAGCCCGCGCCAAGCGCGAGGAAGACCAGTTCTTACGAAGCATGAAACCCCGTCCCCGTTTCTGACTTGATCACCGGCTCGTGAGGCAAAATTGTGCCCTCCAGGTCCGGGACCATGACCTGCTTGATCCGCCGATCCGCCAGCGCTGATCGCCGGCAATCGAAGCTCAAGCCGCTATTCTGGCTAAGGCGATGTTCTCGAACGGCTTTTGACCGCTTGTCGGAAGCTGAACACGTCCAGGGAATCAGGGTAGGGGCGGTCGGTTTCCAAAAGCTTAAGGAACCCTTGCGTAGATGCCCGGGAATCATCTCGAATTGCATCTAGTTTTGTGCGTCGCACAATATTCTTGACTTTTTTGTGCGTTGCACTAATTATGGGCAATGTCAGGTAGGCGAGGCCGCCGGACGAGTGCCAGGGAAAAAGGATTCCAAGATGTTCAAGGTTGAAGACTTTCAGAACTACGGAAAAGAGCAGTTCGAGCAGTGCGTCGCCTCCGCGACCTCGGTGCAGCACGGCATCCAGGCGATCGCCAGCGCCTATGGCGACTACACCAAGAAGTCGTTCGAGGACACCAAGTCCTTCGTTGAGAAGCTTTCCGGCGTGAAGTCGCTGGACAAGGCGCTGGAAGCGCAGACCGATTTCGCGCGCTCCGCCTACGAGACCTTCGTTGCGGAATCGCAGAAGATCGCCGGCCTCTACAACGACCTCGCCAAGCAGGCGTTCAAGCCGGTCGAGACCATCGTCTCGAAGTTCACCCCGGCCGCTCAGTAACTCTTTTTCAAGTCCTGGAATCGGAAAAGCCCGGCTGGTTCAGCCGGGCTTTTTTCGTGGGCGCGTTCGCGTGGGCATTGTGAGACTCTGAGCCTGAGCACAGTGCCGATCGTGCGAAGGTCGTCACGATCCGGCTCGAGCTCGTCACCATGAAGAATTTGCTCGAGCTGCTCGCGCAGCTCCGCGGAACGATGTCGGACGGTCGTCGACTGAATTGTCGGGACCGTTTGGCTTGTCGGCGAGCGCTGGATTCAAACGTTGATCGCGGGGGCCGCGTCCGACAGGATTGGGTTTGAACGGGCCGTCGGCGCATGAGCACGATGGTCCGCGAGGGGCTGCTCGTGACGTTTCAGCGTCGGCAGCGCGACCTCGTCGGTGAAGAAACGCGCCAGCGAATGGGCTCGCTGATTGGACCGTAGAAAACCGGAGTTGGCGCCCCTCGATTCTGGCTACCGGCGATTTGTGTTGGGTTCCTGATGGGGACAAAAAAATCCGCCGGCGGATTTTTTTGTCAAACTGGTCCGGATTGATTAACCTTGGTCAGGATCGCCGCGGACCGGGAATCGGGACCGCCGCGGCCGCATAGGCCGGGCCTCCGCACGCTTGCAGCGGGCCGGGGGCGGGCCCATATTCACCGATGTCGTTCCGGTGAGGACCGGACCGGTCGGGAGCGGCGATCGAACAAGGCGGCGCGCCTATGCGAGGCTCCGACGGCGGAGCAGCGTGGAGGGCTGCCGTACGCTTCCGTGGGGATTTTGAACGCCTGTGCCATGCCGCAACTAATTTCCAGTCTCGATCTGCCCGCGTCAGCCGTCGCCCATGCTCCCCGGATGAGCAATGACGAGAACCGTTCTAATGGTCCGTCCGGCCCGAGCACCTCGGTCATCACCAAGGTCAAGCCCAAGACCAAGCGGCCCAACCTCTACCGGGTGCTGATCCTGAACGACGACTACACGCCGATGGAGTTCGTGGTTCTCGTGCTGGAGAAGTTCTTCAACAAGGACATCGAGGCAGCGACCAAGATCATGCTGCATGTCCACCATCACGGCATCGGCGAATGCGGCGTCTTCACTTACGAGATCGCCGAGACCAAGGTCACGCAGGTGATGGATTTTGCACGCAAGCACCAGCATCCCCTGCAATGCGTGATGGAAAAGAAGTAGCGCGTCCCGCCTTCTGCGCGTTCTGACATTCGTGTCACCCGGTTCGCCATCCTCACGGCCGTCATGGCCGGCGAACTACGGGGAGTAGGGGACCGGCGCCGACCCCCGCCCAAATCGGAACGGGACTTGCATCGAAAATACCGCGCATGAGTCCAGCGTCGCGGAACCGCTCTTTCGCCGCGATCTTGTATAACTATATGTGACAAAGGTTGTTGTTGCCTGACCGGGCGATGGCGATCATGATGGTGGGGGCCACAGAGGACGCGAATGCCGACTTTTTCCCAAAGCCTTGAACAATCCCTGCATCGTGCGCTGGCGATCGCAAATGAGCGCCATCACCAATACGCGACGCTCGAACATTTGCTGCTGTCGCTGATCGATGACTCCGACGCAGCAGCCGTCATGCGGGCCTGCAGCGTCGATCTCGACAAGCTGCGCACCAGTCTCGTCAACTATCTTGAGACCGAATTCGAAAATCTGGTGACGGACGGAGCCGACGACGCCAAGCCGACGGCCGGTTTCCAGCGCGTGATCCAGCGCGCCGTGATTCACGTGCAGTCATCCGGTCGTGAGGAAGTGACCGGTGCGAACGTTCTGATCGCGATCTTCGCCGAGCGCGAGAGCCACGCCGCGTATTTCCTGCAAGAGCAGGACATGACGCGTTACGACGCGGTCAACTACATCAGCCACGGCATCGCCAAGCGGCCGGGCGTCTCGGAGGCGCGCCCCGTTCGCGGCGTCGACGAGGAAACCGAGACCAAGGGCAACGAGGACTCCAAGAAAAAGGGCGAGGCCCTGGAGACCTACTGCGTCAACCTCAACAAGAAGGCGCGCGACGGCAAGATCGATCCGGTGATCGGTCGCAACTCCGAGATCAACCGCGCCATCCAGGTGCTGTGCCGCAGGCAGAAGAACAACCCGCTGTTCGTGGGCGAGGCCGGCGTCGGCAAGACCGCGATCGCGGAAGGCCTGGCAAAGCGCATCGTCGACAGCGAGGTGCCGGAAGTTCTGGCGGCTGCGACCGTGTTCTCGCTCGACATGGGCACGCTGCTCGCGGGCACGCGCTATCGCGGCGACTTCGAGGAGCGCCTGAAGCAGGTGTTGAAGGAGCTCGAGGCGCATCCCAACGCCATCCTGTTCATCGACGAAATCCACACCGTGATCGGTGCGGGTGCGACGTCGGGCGGCGCGATGGATGCCTCGAACCTGCTCAAGCCGGCGCTCGCCTCGGGCACGATCCGCTGCATGGGGTCGACCACCTACAAGGAATACCGCCAGCATTTCGAGAAGGACCGCGCGCTGGTGCGGCGCTTCCAGAAGATCGACATCAACGAGCCGACGGTCGAGGACGCGATTGCGATCCTCAAGGGCCTCAAGCCGTACTTCGAGGACTACCACCGGCTGAAATACACCAACGAGGCCATTGAGGCCGCGGTGCAGCTCTCTTCGCGCTACATCCACGATCGCAAGCTGCCGGACAAGGCGATCGACGTGATCGACGAATCCGGTGCGGCGCAGATGCTGGTTGCCGAGAACAAGCGAAAGAAGACCATCGGCATCAAGGAGATCGAAACCACGATCGCCTCGATGGCGCGGATCCCGCCGAAGAGCGTGTCGAAGGACGATGCCGAGGTGCTCAAGCATCTCGAGCAGACCCTGAAGCGCGTCGTGTTCGGCCAGGACAAGGCGATCGAGTCGCTGTCCGCCTCGATTAAGCTGGCGCGTGCCGGCCTGCGCGAGCCGGAGAAGCCGATCGGCTGCTACCTGTTCTCAGGGCCCACCGGCGTCGGCAAGACCGAGGTCGCAAAGCAGCTTGCGTCCAGCCTCGGTGTCGAGCTGTTGCGCTTCGACATGTCCGAATACATGGAGCGGCACACGGTGTCGCGCCTGATCGGCGCGCCTCCCGGCTATGTCGGCTTCGACCAGGGCGGGCTGCTCACCGACGGCGTCGACCAGCATCCGCATTGCGTGGTGTTGCTCGACGAGATCGAGAAGGCGCATCCCGATCTCTACAATGTGCTGCTCCAGATCATGGACCATGGCCGGCTCACCGATCACAACGGCAAGCAGGTCAACTTCCGCAACGTGATCCTGATCATGACCACGAATGCCGGCGCGGCCGATCTCGCCAGGCAGGCCTTCGGCTTCACCCGCTCGAAGCGGGAAGGCGACGACCACGAGGCGATCAACCGGCAGTTCGCGCCGGAATTCCGCAATCGTCTCGATGCCATCGTGTCCTTCGCCCACCTCAATGCCGACGTGATCGGCATGGTCGTGGAGAAGTTCGTGCTCCAGCTCGAAGCGCAGCTCGGCGACCGCGACGTCACGATCGAACTGTCCGAAGAGGCCAAGGCCTGGCTGATCAAGCACGGCTATGACGAGCAGATGGGCGCGCGGCCGATGGCCCGTGTGATCCAGGAGCACATCAAGAAGCCGCTTGCCGACGAGGTGCTGTTCGGCAAGCTCAAGGGCGGCGGCCATGTCCGCGTCGTGTTGGTCAAGGACGAGGCCGACGCCGAGAAAGACAAGATCGGCTTCGAGTTCGTCGAGGGCCCCGTCACGCCGAAGCAGGAGAAGCTGCCCGGCACGCGCAAGCGCCCGCCGTCAGGCAAGTCCAAGCCGGGCGGTCCCGGCGGCCCCTCCAAGGGACCGACCTCCAAGGGACCGCTGGTCAAGGTTTGATCGGGAGCGTCATGAATTGAAAAAAGGCCGGCTCAAGAAGCCGGCCTTTTTGTCGCGCGCCTGTTGCGTCGGCGTTAGGTGCCGGCCTCGGGGGCCTTCGGCGGGCGCGGCTTTCTCGCGGCCGGCGCCGGGGCCCGTGGCGGCGGAGCCGAGGGCTGCATCGTGACGATGACGGGATTGGGCTTATGATCGGTCGCCGCGCCCGTTGCCGCATCGACGCCCATGCCCACGATGCCTCCCAGCAGCAGATTCCCGGCAAAGCCGGCGGCTCCCGTGCCCGGGATGTCGCGCTGCAGCTGGACCACCTGCGGCTCGTAGCCCGGCTTCTGGAAGGTGATGGAAATGTCGGCGTTGCGCTTGGCGACGACCGAGCACGGCGTGGTGCAGGTGGTCGGCACGTCAAGGCCGGAAACCACGGCCTCGGCGCCGGATGGCGTTGATGAAATGGCGATATTTTCCGTCGTCCCGCGCGTGACCGACGCGCAGCCGCCCAGCATGACGCCGAGCGCCACAATTCCAACTTTTCGCATGAAATGCCCCTAAAATCCCCGCTGCAATCAAGCGCAACCAGCGCGCGAGGGCAAGTAGCAGATAGCCGACTGGTCAAGCCACGCACAGGTTGTGCCGCGGTGGCGTGGGGCGGATGAGGCGTGCCGCTACCCGAAGTGGGACGCCGGGATGGAGCCATCAAGCCCGTGTTTCCAAGGCCACCGCGCGGTTCGGCGGCAGGCGCACGAAGAGGACGATGTTGCCGAGGCCCACGAGCGCCAGTCCGGTGATCGACCACGGCGACCAGTGGTAGGCCTCGAAGGCGCTGGAGACAGCGAGCGCGACCACGGGGTAGAGCACCGTCACATAAGCGGCGCGATCGGCACCTAGCCGCGCCACCAGCGAGAGATAGGCGAGAAAGGCGGCGATCGTGCCGATCACGGCAAGATAGAGCAGGCTGAGGAGATAGCCGGGCGAGGGGTCGATCACGAAGGCGGCGCCTCGTGCCTCGCAGAAGAGAGCGAGGCAGACCGTGCCCCACGTCATGGCCCGGGTGACCGCGTTGGGAAGATTCGTGCCGTTCGCCGTGGCACGCAGCGAGGCGAAATTGCCGAGCGAGAAGACGAGCGCGGCGGCAAGCTGCAGCGCAACCCCGAGCGCCGTTCCTGCATCGACCGCAACGCCCGCGAACGTCTCGCCGAAAAGGATGACGATGCCGACCATTCCCAGCAAAGCGGCACTGAGGACTCGCCGGCTCGGTCGCTCGCCGCGGAAGAGCCATTGGTTGAGCGGATTGAATATCGTCACCGTCGTGAAGATGACGGAGGCGACGCCGCTCGCGATATGGCCGATCGCGGCATAGGTGAGGATGTAGTTGACGCAGAAGAGGCAGATGCCCATGGCCGCAAACCAGCCATGCTGCCGCAAGTCGACGCGCTGCAACCGCCCTGTTGCCGCAAGGCCGGCCCACATCAAGGCCGTCGCGAGAGCGAAACGCCAAAGGATCGAGACCTCCGGAGCGACGATCCCGAGCTGCAGCTTGATCGCGAACCAGGTGAAGCCCCAGGCAAGGACGACAGTAATGAAGAGCAGAGCGGTCATGACACTTGGCGGTACACCTGGCGGTTGGCAATTCTCGATCCCTAAAGCGCGATGAGATAAGGATGAATCGTCATCGCGCTTCAGGTTGTTGTTTGCGCATGAATCTTTCCGGAAGACCGCTTCGCGCTTTTTCGGACCATGCTTTAGTACGGGCCCGGCGAGCTTGTCTGTCGCAACGCTGCCTGTTCTTGTCAGGATCTTGCTCTAAAGCACGACGGCCGAGGCGGCCGCCGTTGTGGCGCGGGGGCTCTTTTGCTCTAATCGGCCACGTCTTCAACCGCCGTTTGGCTAGCGATGTCCGGTCTTCAGGGTTTCACCGTCTTTGATTGCCTCAATGGCGCCCATGTGTCGTTGCGGAGCGCTGTCGCGCTTGGCGGGGGCCTCGCGGTGGCATTGTGGGAGCGTGACGAGACGGCCTTCACGCGCTACGCCGATCCCAACCATCACACGATCAGCCTTTACCTGCGCGGCGGCGAAGGCATCTGTCGTCGACGCGACGGAGAGCGCATCGGCAGTTACGGCGCCGGCAGCCTCTGCACCATGCCGCGCGGTCTCACCAGCGATTGGGATGTCAGCGGACCCATCGCCATGTTCCACCTCTATGTCGCGCGTGCGGCCTTCGAGCGCGCCGCCGTGGAGGCACTTCACGCCGATCCTGCCGCCATCGAGCTGCGCGATGAGACGTATTTTCGCGATCCCCGCCTCGAGACGTTGATACGCGAGGCCATGCTGCCTCTCGCCTGGGATGAGCCGGCAGAGCGGGTGGCGCTTGGCCATGCCGCGCAGACGCTTCTTGCCTATGTGATCGCGCGCTTCACCACACGTGGTCCGGCAGCGCTGCGGACCCGTGGCGGTATCCCGCCGGCGCGACTGCGACGCATCACCGACTTTGTAGAAACCTATCTCGACGGACCGCTCGGCATCGAGGATCTCGCAGGGGTCGCCGAGCTCAGCCCCTACTATTTCGCACGCATGTTCAAGCGCGCCACGGGTGAAACCCCGCATGGTTTCGTCTTACGCCGTCGTATCGAGCGCGCAAAGCAACTGTTGGCGACAGCCGATATTTCGCTTGCCGAGGTCGCGCTCGCCTGCGGCTTCAGCAGCCAGAGCCACTTCACGCAGCGCTTCCGTGCCTTGAGTGGCATGACGCCGCGCCAATACACGCGCCTGCTGCGGGGTTGAGCGACGGCGAGCAGGGCGCTACCAGCGCGACGTCGCCTTGCCGAAGAGATAGAGAGCGATCAGGCCCGCAGTCACCAGCGTCGAGAAGACGAGGACGTTACGATCCCAGTCGATCCGCTTCCTCTCCTCTCTGTTGAGGCTGAGGGCGGTGAACAGTGCCTTCATGGCAAATCGGCGCATCGACGATCCTCGCGCCTGGACGATGGCACGTCCGGCACAGAACGGCTTGACACATGTCAATGCGTGACGCGCATGCAACCGGACGAAGGGACCGGCTGCAGGCGATATCAGCTATCCGCCCCAGTTCTTGTAGGGGCTGTCGACCGTCGGATCGGGTTGGTCGCTCGGCACGTATACATAGGGGGCCGGCGCCCGAGGCGGTGCATAGCCGAAACTCGACATGGGATCCCTGAACACGCGAGGGGCAGGGTCAACCGCATAGTGCCGGTGCGTTCGATGCACCGGCGCGGCGTTGGCAGCACTCGATAGTGCGATCAGAAGGCTCAGAAGCAAGACGGGACGCATTGCGTTCTCTCCGATGGACCTGACACCGGCTCTAGGTGAGGTTCGCCTTGCGACACCGCAATCTCTCGCGGCTTCACAATCGGTCACATCGGCGGGATATTGCGATGCCCCGGCGCGTTCCATTGGACTAGTGCTTGCCGAACCATTCCTCGTAAATCCGCTGATAGGCATCGCTCTCGCGCAACGCCAGAAGCGCCTCATTCACGTGCTTGCGCAGCGGACTGCCGGTCGGAAAGACGATGCCGTAGTCTTCCCGATGGAAGATGCTGCCAACGGTGCGAGCCGATCCTCTGCCGTCGTGGGTCGTGTAGTAGAGCAGTGCCGGTGAATCGAAAACGACCGCGTCGACTTCCTGATTCAGCAAGGCGCTGTAGAGGTCATCGATCTTCTCAAATTCACGGACCTGAGCCCTGACTTCATTCAGATAGATGGTTGCCGTGCTTCCCCGTGACGTGCCGACGTTCTTGCCGACGAGGTCCTGCGGACTGTTGATCGGTCCCCGGATCTGCTGGATCGTCAGCGATGCGGTGAGCTGCGCCGTATAGAACGCCACGAACACGACGCCCGTGAACATCCAGAGCACTGCGACGATGCGGGCGATCCAGTGCCGGGGCATTTGATCCGCCTGGGTCGCCAGCGTACCGGCTGCCCAAAACATTGCATGGAAGATTCCCGGAAAATACCGCCTGGTTGGAATGATTCCGTTATGATGGTGCCGCTCCACCAGGAAGATCAGATGCGCCGGTATGAGGATCAGGAGCAGCGCAATGCCGAGCCAGATCAGGAGAGTGCGGGAGAAGAACAGCTCCACGAACTCGAGCAGCGGATTGGGCTCGACATTGGCGGCGGTACCACGCACCAGGATCTGCAGTCCCGAATTCAGGATCGGTTGCGAGAAGTCGAACCTGTTCTCGCGCTCGGATGTGATCGAGACTGCTGCGATCCCGAGATCGGCCCGTCCGCTTTCCACGGCGGCAAGCAACTCGCCGACGTCGGGCGTGATGATGTACTCGGTCTCGCGATGCAGCCGCTCCCCAATGGCGTTCCAGAGCTCGATGCTGAAGCCGCTCAAAGTGCCGTTCTTCTCGATGACGAGGGGAGGGACTATTCGGGTCGCGACCCGAAGCTTGGTGGTCCCTGGCTTGGTAGTCTCTTCTTGGGCGGTGGAGCAGGAGAAGCAGACGAATAGCGCTAACGCCAACCCGAGGGCCGCGGCGGGCGCGAGCATCAGGAATGGCCGGGCGGTCCCTGCACGAAAACGGACCGCAGGATTGGTGCGAGGCATCAAATCGTTTCCCGGTTGCGCCCTCGTTGTCGGCGCGTACGCCACGGCTGCTTCGGAAGATTGCATCGGACGCGCGCCTTCGATCAACCGGAAAGCGGTCCTGTCTGACTGGATTGATGGAGGCCGGGAGGGACGCGCCTGACGTTCAGGCGGCGCGCGTCGCGCAATGGGCGAGCAGCTCGGGGTGCGCAGCGCAGATGTGGTGCGCGCCGGCGTCCCTGAGCTCGGTCTCGCTGCCATAGCCATAGAGCACGCCGATCGCGGTCATGCCGTTCTTGCGCGCGCCGACCACATCGTGGCTGCGGTCGCCGATCATGACAGCCGTTTGCGGGTTTACTTTCGCGGTATCGAGTGCGTAGCGCAGCAGGTCGCCCTTGTCGACGCGGGTGCCGTCGAGCTCGGAGCCGAAGACCTGCTCGAAATAGCGCCGCAGGCCGAAATGATCGACGATGCGGCTTGCGTAGATCACGGGCTTGCTGGTCGCGACGAACATGCGCGCGCCCGTCATCGAGAGCGTGGACAGGGTCTCCTCGATCCCGCCATAGGCCTCGTTCTCGAACAGGCCGATATCGGAAAACCGTTCACGATACAGCAGCAGCGCCCGGTCCGCGAGTTCGTCGGTTCCGGTGAGCTTCTTCAGGCTGGCATGCAGGGGCGGGCCGATGCACCAGGTCAATTCGTCCTCGCTCGGGACGTGCTGCCCGAGCCGTTCCAGAGCATACTGGATCGAGCGGGTGATCCCCGGCTTCGGATCGGTCAGCGTGCCGTCGAGATCAAAATAGATTGTAGCCATTCCGTCCCGGCCTGCGTTGATTATGCCGCCAGTTGCTAGTTGGCTTGCCTCTCGAGTTCAAGACCGAATTGTCCGATATCGGCGGTACCTGCCAATGACACGAGCCCGCTATGCGCTCTGCCAAGCCGCTACCGCGCTGTTCTGGGTTGCGCCGGCGGCGGCTTGGGACAATTCGCCCGCCAAAACCAATGTCGCCGTGCCGAGCGTCGAGGAGCTCGCGATGCCGCCGACAAAGCCGGCGGACGCGGCGCGCGAGAGCGACACACGGGAATCGATCTGCCTGATCATCGAGGCGGCGGCGCGCGATGCCAGCCTGCCGCTCGAATTCTTTGCCCGCGTGATCTGGCAGGAAAGCCGGTTCCAGAGCGACGCAGTCGGCCCGGTGACGCGCAGCGGCGAGCGCGCGCAGGGCATCGCGCAGTTCATGCCTGGCACGGCGAGCGAGCGCGGGCTGCTTGATCCCTTCAATCCGGTGCAGGCGCTGCCGAAATCGGCGGAATTCCTGAATGAGCTGCGCAATCAGTTCGGCAATCTCGGGCTTGCGGCGGCTGCCTACAATGCCGGGCCGCGCCGGGTGCAGGAATGGCTCGCCGGCACGGGCGGCATGCCGGATCAGACGCGCAATTACGTCGTCGCCATCACCGGCTCGACGGTTGAGGACTGGAAGGCGGCCGGGCATGGCGGCAAGACGCCGCAAACCTCACCGCCGACGAGCTGTCGCGAGCTGATGGCGCTGCTCAAGCGCGCGCCCAACCCGTTCGTCGCCGGGCTCGAGCAGCACGTCGAGCTCGCCGCCGCCAAGATCTGGGGCGTGCAGCTCGCCGCCGGCTTCGATCGCAACAAGGCGCTCGCGATGTATTCCCGCGCGGTCACGCGGCTGAGCTCGGTCGTCGGGGACCGCGACCCGAGCCTGCTCTCCTCGGTGATGCGCAGCCGCGGCACGCGCGCCTTCTACCAGGTGCGCATCGGAGCCGATACGCGACCGGAGGCAGATGATCTCTGCAACCGCATCCGTAAAGCCGGCGGCGCCTGCTTCGTGCTGAAGAACCGGGGGGTGACGGGGTAGGGGGACTTCCGTCTCCTTTCGTCATCCCAGGGCGCGACGAAGTCGCGACCCTGGAATCCATCGCGCAGCAACCTCTGTGGCCCAATGGATTCCGGGCTCGCGCCCAAGTGGGCACGCCCCGGAATGACGAGGGGAGGGTGGCGCGCATGCCAGCCCCGCCGCGTGGTTCCTTGACGTCACGCCTGGCATTGCCCGTTATGCCGTCACGATTCCTCACCCGATCCGGCTCCCCGTGGCGTTTCCTCCGCTCGATTCATCTGACTGGCACAGCCCTTGGCGCGCCTTTGCGTGGGGGCTGCGCTCGATCACGCAGACCATCCTCACCATCGTGCTGTTCGTGACCTATCTGGGCATCGGGGCGCTCGCCCATGACACGCATTTCAGCCTGGCCTGGGCGCTGGCCTCGACGCTGTTCGTCTGGGCCGGACCGGCGCAGATCATCCTGATCACGACGCTCGGCTCCGGGGCGACCATCATCCAGTCGGCGATCGCCGTCACCGTCAGCGCCATCCGCCTGTTTCCGATGGTGGTATCGGTCATGCCGCTGATGCGAACGCCGACCACGAAACGGCGCGAGCTGATCTTCGCGGCGCATCTCACTGCCGTGACGCTATGGGTCGAATGCCACCGCTTCCTGCCGCAGGTGCCGCGGGAGCGGCGGATCGCCTTCGTCCACGGGCTTGGCTTTGGCCTGGTCTCGGTGTGCCTGGCCGCAAACACAATCGGCTATTTCCTCGCGGCCAACCTCACGCAGACGCTGGGCGCGGCGATCCTGCTGCTCACGCCGCTATCGTTCCTGTTCTCGACCGCGCGCAACAGCCGCGAGATCGCCGATGTCGTCGCGCTGGTGCTCGGGCTCGTGCTCTATCCGCTGGCTGCGAAGATGAACAGCGGCCTCGATATCCTCGTCAGCGGTGTGGTGGCGGGGACCATCGCTTATGGCGTCCATGTCTGGCGGGAGGCGCGCGCTTGAGTGGCTTCATCGGCGACTGGCATGCGCTCGCCGTGCTGTTCGCGGCCGGCGTTATTCCCAACCAGATATGGCGCATGCTGGGCCTGTGGTTCGGCGGCGGCATCGACGAGGGCTCGGAGCTCCTGGTCTGGGTGCGGGCCGTGGCGACGGCGATCCTGGCCGGCGTCATCGCCCAGATCGTGGTGCAGCCGCCGGGTGCGCTCGCCAGCGTGCCCGATGTCCTGCGGTATGGCGCGGTGGTCGCCGGCTTCATCGTCTTCATGCTGACCCGCCGCTCGATCTTCGCCGGCGTCGTCACCGGCGAGCTGTTCATGCTGGTCGGCAGGTGGTGGCTGGGCTAAAACCGCCGGCGGACAGCAAGGAACAGGAAAATGGTTCGCGAAAATGAGCTCCGCGAAGGCGAGGTCGCGATCGAGCTGCCGGCGCCGCAGGATGCCGGCCTGGTCTTCATCGGCCGGATCCGCACGCCCTGGAGCTCGCGGCTGGAGACGCCGCGGCAGGGACGGCATGACGGCCCGGTGTGCCGGCTGGAGATTTTCGAACCCTTCGTGCCGGCGATCAAGGGCGTCGACTTCTACAGCAATCTCGAAGTGCTCTATTGGCTCGACCGGTCGCGTCGCGACATCATCCTGCAGAGCCCGAAGAACAACGAAAAGACCCGCGGCACGTTTTCGCTGCGTTCGCCGGTGCGGCCTAATCCGATCGGCACCTCGATCGTCAAGCTGGTCGGCATCGAGGGCAATACCATCCTGGTGCGCGGCCTCGACTGCATCGACAACACGCCGCTGATCGACATCAAGCCCGACCGCTGCGAGTTCACGCCACTGGCCGCGCCGCAGGCCGGAGATTTCCAGACGGAGTGACGGTCTTACCGTCGTCATTGCTGTGCAAGTTCATTAATTCGGTGATCGAATCCAGCCCAGCAGGGAGGGTTCGATGCGCGACAATAGCTTCGATCGGACGATTGAACGGAATTACCTTCAGAAATGGCGGTTCCTGATTGCTGAGTAT
>NZ_JBVUBB010000019.1:0-139496 GCF_055791185.1 Bradyrhizobium ingae | reverse complement strand
TATGTGGTCTACTACAATAACTTCAGGCCTCATCAGGCCCTCGGCGGCAAGACACCAAAGGAATTTGCCGAGGTCCAGACCCAGACCATTCGATCAGCGAATTAGTGAACTTGCACAGCAATGACGATGGGGAAGCAAAGTACAGCTTCGTAGGGCGGAGAGATTATCCCCCCAGCGCGCCCTGCGTGTTCACATACAGCGTGTAGATCGACTGGCTCGCCGCCATGAAGAGGCGGTTGCGCTTCAGCCCGCCGAAGCAGAGGTTGGCGCAGCGTTCGGGTAGCGCGATGCGGCCGATCATGACGCCGTCGGGCGCGAACACCACGACGCCGTCGAGCTCGGGATCGCCCATGCCCCAGCCGCACCAGAGATTGCCGTCGATGTCGCAGCGCATGCCGTCCGGCGTTCCTGGCCCCGCATCGATGAAGACGCGCTTGTTGGAAATCGTGGTGCCGTCGGACGAGACGTCATAGGCGAGGATCTTGCGGTTCGGTACCCCGCGCGATTCCACGACGTAGAGGATCTTTTCGTCCGGCGAGAAACACAGGCCGTTGGGGCCAAGCACGCCCTCGGCGACGATGGTCGCCTTGCCGGTCGCCGGATCAAGCCGGTAGACATTCGGATCGATCTCGGACTCCGCCTTGTATCCCTCATAGTTCCCGAGCAGGCCGAAGGTCGGATCGGTGAACCAGACCGAGCCGTCGGACTTCACCACGACGTCGTTCGGCGAGTTCAGCCGCTTGCCGCCAAACGAATCCATCAGCACCGTGATCGAGCCGTCATATTCCGTGCGCACCACCCGGCGGCCACCGTGCTCGCAGGTGACCAGCCGGCCCTGGCGGTCCCTGGTGTTGCCGTTGGCGAAATTGGAGGGCTTTCGAAAAATGGAAACCGCCCCGGTTTCCTCTTCCCATTTGATGATGCGCTGGTTGGGGATGTCGCTGCACAGCAGATATCGCCCGTCGCCGAACCACACCGGACCCTCGGCCCAGCGCAGGCCGGTGGCGAGGCGTTCCACGGCCGAGAGCTTCAGCCAGTACTTCTCAAACCTTGGGTCTAGTGCACTTATCGCCGGATCGGGGTAATAGGTCGCCGGCCGCCAGCCTTGGGACGATCCATGGGAATATGACGATGCATCGGACATGTGCAGTTCTCGTTGTTGCGTCCCCTCTGGTCAGGTCTGCTATCATTAGAGCCCAACGACCGCAAACCGGTCGCTACCTGCGAGGAAGAAATGCCGCGTATTTTGATGACGGGAGCTTCGGGCGGAATCGGCAGCGCGATGCGCAAATTGCTGCCGCCGATCTATCCGGATCTCCTGCTCTCCGACATCAAGCCGCCCGCCGATCTCGGCGCCAACGAGACGTTCAAGGCGGCGGACCTGTCTGATCTCGCGCAATGCGAGGCGATCTGCGAGGGCGTCGATGGCATCCTGCATTTCGGCGGCTATTCGGTCGAGGGATCCTGGGACGATATTCTCCAGGCCAACATCATTGGCGGCTACAATCTGTTCGAGGCCGCGCGCAAGAAGGGCGTCAAGCGTGTGGTCTTCGCGTCATCCAACCACGCCGTCGGCTTCTATCCGCGCCACCACAAGATCGGCACCGACGTCACTCCGCGGCCCGACGGACGTTACGGCGTCAGCAAGGTGTTCGGCGAAGCGGTCGGCGCGCTCTATGCCGACAAGCACGGGCTGAAGGTCACCTGCCTGCGCATCGGCAATTTCGGTGAGAAGCCGCTCGACCAGCGCCGGCTCGCGATCTGGCTGAAGCCCGAGGACCTCGTGCAGCTCTGCCGCATTGGCCTCGAGCATCCGGACATCCATTTCGAGATATTCTACGGCGCATCGCTGAACGAACGCGCCTGGTGGGACAACCATCGCGCCTACGAGTTCGGCTATCGCCCCACCGGCCGCGCCGAGGACCATGTGCAGCACGCGATGGCCGAGCAGGCCAAGCTGAAGCCCGATCCGGTCGGCGACTACTACCAGGGCGGCGCGTTCTGCAGCATCGAGTTCGATCGTGACAAGGATCGGATCATCGACTGGAGCAAGCGCTAGCGCGCGACCCCCTCGTCGGCGATCCGTGCGAGATAATCCGACTTGCTGAACTGCATGTGATCGACACAGAGCTGGGCCAAGGCCCAGCTATCCCTGCCTTTCAATAGTTCGATCATCAGCTCGTGCTGGCGCCGCGACAGCGCCAGCCCTTCGCGGTCGGCGAGGTTCTTCGCGCGCATCGGCAGCGTCAGGTTCATGTAGTCCTGCAGCGAGCGCACGAGATAGGGATTGCCGCAGGCCGCGAACAGCGCGACGTGGAAGGCATCGTTCGCTTCGTGGATGCCGCGCAGGTCCTGCACGTCGGCCTTCGCACAATATTGCCGCTGTAGCTCGGTCAGCTCCTCGATCAGGCTTTGCGGCGCGGGCAGGGGGATCATCAGCGCAGCCTGCCGCGTCAGCATCTCCCGGACCTCGTAGATCTGCCGGACCTCCTCGGCTGAATAGAAGCGAACGGTAGCGCCGATATTCTTCTCGCGCCGGACGATGCCGCGCCGCTCGGCTTCGACGAGTGCTTGGCGCACAAAATGGCGCGAGGTGCCGTAGCGCGACATCAGCGCATCCTCGGTCAGGCGCGCTGCCGGCGCGAAGCGGCCGAAGATAATGTCCTCCTCGAGCCGCGCGACCACGTCGTCCGGGTCCTCGCGCCGAAGTGCCGCCGGGCTCGCGCTCGAAGTCTCCGTCATTCCCCTTGGCCTCCCCGGGGCCGGACCCGTGGTTCACCGCTCCTGTGGAGCAGGGAGGGAGTGGATTGTCAATAATCTGTCCCGGTTGGTGCTATCTGGATCGGAAAAAGCACTAGCGCTGCCCTCTGTTATTGACAATCAGGGGGTAGCCTGTACGACAATGGTGAGGTCAAAGGAGTGGCATCATGACAAGTGGCTTGCGCAAAGGGCTGACGAGCTATGGCGATGCCGGCTTCTCGCTGTTCCTGCGCAAGGCCTTCATCAAGGCCATGGGCTATTCCGACGACGCGCTCGAGCGCCCGATCGTCGGCATCACCAACACCTACAGCGATTACAATCCCTGCCATGGCAACGTGCCGCAGATCATCGAGGCGGCGAAGCGCGGCGTGATGCTGTCGGGCGCGATGCCCTTCGTGTTCCCGACCATCTCCATCGCCGAGAGCTTTGCGCATCCGACCTCGATGTACTTGCGCAACCTGATGGCAATGGACACCGAGGAGATGATCCGCGCCCAGCCAATGGACGCGGTGATCGTGATTGGCGGCTGCGACAAGACTCTGCCCGCGCAGGTGATGGCGGCGATCAGCGCCGACCTGCCGACCGTCGTCATTCCCGTGGGGCCGATGGTGGTGGGGCATCACAAGGGCGAAGTGCTGGGCGCCTGCACGGACTGTCGGCGGCTATGGGCGAAATATCGTGCGGGCGATATCGACGACGCCGAGATCGAGGCGGTCAACGGCCGGCTCGCGCCGTCGGTCGGCACCTGCATGGTGATGGGGACGGCCTCGACGATGGCCTGCATGATCGAGGCGATGGGGCTTTCACTGCCGATGAGCGCGACAATCCCGGCGCCGCACGCCGAGCGCTTCCGCCTGGCGGAGGCGAGCGGCAAGGTCGCTGCCGAGATGGCCAAGACGAAGAGCCCGAAGCCGAGCGAATTGCTGACGCCGGCGTCCTTCAGGAATGCCCAGGTCGTGCTCCAGGCGATCGGCGGCTCCACCAACGGCCTGATCCATCTGACCGCGATGGCGCATCGCTCGCCGCACCGGCTCGATCTCGACGCCTTCGACAAGCTCGGCCGCGAGGTGCCGGTGCTGGTCGACCTCAAGCCGTCTGGCGAGCATTATATGGAGCATTTCCACCACGCCGGCGGCGTGCCGAAGCTGCTCGCGCAGCTTGGCGATCTCATCGATCTCGATGCCAGGACGATTGCGGGACAGACGCTGCGCGATGTCGTGGCCAATGCAGAAGAAGTTCCGGGCCAGGACGCCATTCGTCCGCGCGATAATCCGATCAAGCCTGAGGGCGGGCTTGCCGTCCTGCACGGCAATCTCGCGCCGCGCGGTGCGGTCATCAAGCAATCCGCCGCGAGCCCCAAGCTATTGCAGCACACCGGGCGCGCCGTGGTGTTCGAGTCCGTCGAGGACATGACCTTGCGGCTCGACGATGCCGACCTCGATGTGACCGCCGATGACGTGCTGGTGCTGCGCAATGCGGGCCCGAAGGGCGCGCCCGGCATGCCCGAGGCGGGTTACCTGCCGATCCCGAAGAAGCTGGCGCGTGGCGGCACCAAGGACATGGTGCGCATCTCGGATGCCCGCATGAGCGGCACGGCCTTTGGCACCATCGTCCTCCACATCACGCCGGAATCTGCGGTCGGCGGGCCGCTCGCGCTGGTGAAGAACGGCGACATGATCCGGCTGGACGTTGCCAAGCGCAGCATCGAGCTTCTGGTTGACGACGCGGAGCTGGCGCGGCGGCGGACGGCGTTGAAGCCGGGGACCGCGCCGGACGATAGCAGGCGTGGCTATGCCTGGCTGTTCAACGAGACCATCCTGCAGGCCGACGAGGGCTGCGACTTCGATTTCATGCAGAGGACCGGACCAAAGACCGAGAAAGGGTGAGCGACCACCCGCAAAACCGTTCAGCCGCACAAGCGGCGAACCATAAAACAGGGGGAGACGATGATTGCACGATCCATGCTTGGGCTGGCGGCAACGGCCGCGATCCTGTTCGCAACGAGCGCATCGGCACAGGAGGTGAAGCATTATCGCTTCGCCTACGACCAGCCGCGCAACACCGGCTATTCGATCGCGGGCGACCTCTTTGCCGACAAGCTCAAGGAATTGAGCAAGGGCACCATGATCATCGATCAGTATCCCGGCGCGCAACTCGGCCAGGAGCCTCAAGTGCTACAGCTCGTGAAGGCGGGCGATGTCGAATTCGCGATCATCTCGTCCGCCAACACCGCGACGATCTCGCCGCAGGCCGGCGTAATGTCGCTGCACTTCCTGTTCCGCGACGAAAATCACGTCATCAAGGGCCTTGCCGATCCACGCGTGTTCGAAGCGCTGAAAACCATGATCGACGAGACCACGCAGGGTCTCCATGTCATCGCGACGGGCTCGCAGGGCGTGCGCCACATGTACTCCAAGCGAGAGATCCACAACGTCGGCGACATCAAGGGGCTGAAGGTCCGCGTGCAGGCAACTGCGACGGAGGACACCATGTTCCCAGCCTATGGCGCCCAGACCGTGCACATGCCGTTCGGCAGCGTCTACACCTCGCTCCAGACCGGCGTGGTTGATGTCGCCGAAAACAGCATCAACGTCTATCTCGTCAACAAGCATTACGAGGTGGCGCCGGTGCTCAACATCACCGAGCACGAGGCCAACAACGCGCTGGTGTTCGTCTCCGACAAGCTCTGGCAGAGCCTTACGGCCGAGCAGAAGCAGTGGGTGCAGACCGCCGCGAACGAGATCAGCTCGAAGGAGCCGCAGAAGGCGTTCGATCTCGAGCGCGCCGCGGCCGAGAAGCTGAAGAAGATGGGCGTCAAGATCGTCGACAACGTCGACAAGAAGAGCTTTACGGCGATCGCCGATCCCTATCTCGACAAGCTCGCCAAGGAACTCGGCCCGCACGCCGAGAAGATCAAGAACCTGATCCGGTCGATCAACTAGCCGCGGCCACGCATGCGGTTCTTTCAACGAGTCGTCCCGGCGAAAGCCGGAACCCATAACCACAGGATTGAGTTTGGCGGAGACTTGGTGTCGCCAGCTCGCGCAACAACTCCCTTTCGGTATTATGGGTCCCGGCTTTCGCCGGGACGACGGGGACCCAAATGGCGATCGCCGACAAGCTCGTATTGCAACGCCAGCGTCACCTGAAGTGGCGCGCGCTCGACTGGCTCGAGCTCGCGCTGATGATGCTTTGCGGCGTGCTGTGCTTCGGCTTCTCGCTCTCGGTGACAGCCGACATCGTCACCCGCACCATCGGTCATCCCTGGCTGTGGCTCCAGGAGGTCACCTCGACACTGTTCATCTACGCCATCTTCATCGGCACGGCGGCCGCGACGCGGCGCAACGACCATCTCTATCTCACCGCGATCTCGGAGGCGATGCACGGCACGCCGCGACTGATCGTCGAAGTCGTCATCCGCATCGTCGTGCTCGGGGTCGCCTTCTGCCTGATCTGGTATGGCTATCAGAACTATCTCCGAGGCTTCGGCAGTTTTCGCCTGCCGTCGGGCACGCCGATCGCCTCGCTCTATGCCATCATTCCGCTGTCGGGCATCCTGATCGGCCTGTTCACCATCGAGCAGCTCGTCAACGGCCTGCGCAACGGTTTTGATCATCCCGAGCCGCCGGACGAGGACGCCGCGCCAAGTCCCGATGCGCAGACCAGGGTGCAGCCGTGAGCGCACCCGTCGTCCTGGCGTTGATGTCGTTCTGCTTCCTGTTCTTCGGCTATCTCGGTGTGCCCGTGCCGTTCTCGCTGATGGCCGGCGTCTTCATCGGCGCAATCCTGTCCGACGTCTCGCTGGCCGCCATCATCCAGAAGATCTTTGACGGCGTCGATTCCGAGGCACTGCTGGCGATCCCGTTCTTCCTGCTGGTCGGCGAGCTCATGAGTTCGGCGAACGTGGTGGTGCGTATCGCGAACCTTTCGGTATCGCTGGTCGGGCACATCAGGGGCGGGCTGTCGCAGGTCGTCGTCGTCTTCAGCATGTTCTTCTCGGAAATGTCGGGCTCGACGACGGCCGACGTTGCCGTGATGAGCCGCGCGCTCGGTGGCCCGATGAAGCGCGAAGGCTACGAGCCGGCGTTCATCGCGGCGATCATCGCGTCGGCCTCCACGATTGCGGCGCTGGTGCCGCCGAGCATCACCGCTGTGGTCTATGGCGCCGTCGGCAACGTCTCGATCGCCGGCCTGTTCATGGCGGGCGTGGTGCCTGGCCTGATGATCGGCTTCGGCCTGATGATCTACTGCTACTTCTTCGGCCCCTCAGGCCTGCGCAAGCCGCGCGCGCCGCTGCGGCAGGTGGTGTTTGCCGCAGGCGATGCGGCCTTGCCGTTGATGATCCCGGTGATCCTGCTCGGCGGCATCCTGACCGGCTGGTTCACGCCGACGGAAGCCGGCGTCGTCGCCGTGGCCTGGATCATCCTGGTCGTGATTCCCGCGCTGAACCGCGGCCACCTCAAGAAGATCCCGTATGATTTCTGCCTTGCCGGACTGATCTTCTCGCTGCCGCTGATCACGATCGGTGCGGCGAACGCGTTCGGCTGGATGCTCGCTTATTTGCGTGGCGCGAACTACATCGCGGAATGGATCACCTCGATCGCCGGAAATGATCCGCATCTGATCATGCTGCTGATGGTCGCGCTGTTCACAGTGGTCGGCGACTTCATCGAGCCGGTGCCGACCATCATCATCTTCATGCCGCTGGTCAATGCGCTGACGGAGGCGGGCGACATCAACGGCGTGCATATGGGCGTGGTGCTGATCGCGACGCTCGCCTTCGGCCTGATCACGCCGCCCTACGGCCTCGTGCTGCTGATGGCTTCGAAATTCGTCGGGATCAGCTTTGCCAAGGCGCTGCGGGCCGCATTGCCGATCTATGTCGTGTTCTTCGCAACCATTGCGTTTGCGATCTATTTTCCGAGCGTGGTGCTGTGGCTGCCGCGACACGTGCTTCCCGAGTCGGTCGGCTGCTTCAAATCGCCGGCGGGGACGGGCTATATCTGCCCTCAATAGTGCACTTCCTCGACGCGCCATCCCTCGCGCGAGGGTGCATAGCGAAACGGCGTGCCGTGGCGGTTCTGGAAAAAGCCGCCGCATAGCGACCGCGCGAGCGCCTGCATCACCGCATCATGGCAGACGAACAGGATGTGCTCATCGGGGTGCCGCTCCAGCCACCCCGACACGCAGGTCAGCGAGCGTTCGGTGACGACGTCCCAGGCTTCGCCATCGGCCGGCAGAATGGAGATGAGGCCTTCTGCCGATCTGACGCCGTGCTTCTCCATGGCGGCGCGTACGGAAAGTCCCTCGAAGCTGCCGAAATCGCATTCGATGATGCCCTCGTCGATCGTGAGCGGTGCCGAGATCGCGACTGCAATGATCTCGGCCGTTTTCGCTGCGCGCACCAGCGGACTGGTCACGATGCGGCCGATGCCGGCGCCGCGCAGCACGTCTCCGGCTGCATGGGCCTGTGCAATGCCATCCGCGTTCAGCGGATTGTCGGTCCGTCCCTGGAAACGTCCCTCGCGATTCCAGTCGGTCGCGCCATGACGGAGGCCGTAGAACGAGCGTGGTGGCGTGATCACGTTTATTTCGACTTGCTGGTGAATTTCTTCACGGCAACGCGAAAATCCTCCGTGTGCATCGCCATGATGATCTTGTGCTCTTCGGCATCGAGCTGCTGCCTCACGGTCGTCGTCGCAGCCTGATAGACCAGCGATTTTGTTTCCGCGATCGCAGCGGGCGGATTTTGCGCGAGGCGCTCTGCGAGCTGTCGTGTGGCGGCCTTGAGCTCAGGCGCGGGAACGATCTTGGCGACGAGACCCCAATCATGAGCCTGCTGCGCCGTAAAGCTGTCCTCTGCGAGGAAGATCTGCAATGCGCGCCTGGTGCCGACGGTTCCGACGATCCCGACCGTGCTGCCGCCGTCTGGCGATACACCGATCTTGGCATAGGCCGGCGTGAACTTGGCATCTTCCGCGGCGATGCAGAGGTCGGTGACGAAGGCGAGTCCCATGCCGGCGCCTGCGGCTGAGCCGTGCACGCTGGACAACGAGAGTTTTGGCATGCGCCTGAGCGTCTCGATGAAGGAATGATAGTGCTTCAAGAGTTCGCCTACGACCGGCGTCACCGTATTGGCTTCGGCCGCCGCACCTATGGTCTGCAAATCGCCGCCGGCGCAGAATGCGCGGCCTTCGCCTTCGATGACGACGACTCTGATCGCATCGGAGGCCTCGATCTCGGCGGCGAGCTGCTCGAGCCTCTGCGCGATCGCGAGGTTGATCGAGTTGAACGCGGCGGGGCGGTTGAGTGTGATGGTGGCGACGGGGCCGTCGATGCGCAGCAGGGCGGCGTCGTCCGAATGGGAGGTGGTGGATGCCGACATGGCAAAATCCCCGGCAAGAGGTCTTGCGCGCAACTAAATCGCAGAAGACGAGGGGAGACAATCCCCACCGCCGGATGCTCTTGCGTTACCGGGAACGATGGGGTCAAATGGCGGTGCCATCGTTTAGGGACGGACACGAGCGCCGGCTCCTCGACCGACAAGGCCAGCAAGCCAAAATCAGTAGGAAAGGAGACGACATGGCTAACGCTCGTGTCCAGGAAGTTGGGCTGTTCCGATGACGGACGGTTCGGTGATCATCGTCGGTGCGGGGCATGGCGGCTACCAGGTCGCCGCGTCGCTACGCCAGTCCGGATTTGCCGGTCGCGTCTGTCTGATCAATGACGAGGCGCATCTGCCCTATCAGCGACCGCCTCTGTCCAAGGCCTATATCAAGGGCTCGGCTGGTCCTGAAAGCCTGATGTTCCGGCCGGAGAAATTCTATACTGACCAGAAGATCGAGCTGATTGCGGGCCGCGCGACCTCGATCGACCGCGTCGGGCGCAAGGTTCATCTCTCCTCAGGCGAGACGCTCGACTACGGCCATCTTGTGCTGGCGACCGGCGCGCGCAACCGGTTGCTCGATCTGCCCAACGCCAATCTTCCCGACGTGAAATACCTGCGCATCCTCGACGAGAGCGAGGCGCTGCGAAAGATCATCCCGTCGAAGACAAGGGTCGTGGTGATCGGCGCGGGCTTCATCGGGCTTGAATTCGCCTCCACCGCCCGGATCAAGGGTCTCGAGGTCGACGTGCTCGAGCTCGCGCCGCGCGTGATGGCGCGCGCGGTGACGGCGGAGGTCTCGGGGTATTTTCAGGGGCGCCATCGCGAGGCCGGCATCCGCATTCATCTCGGCGTGCAGGCCACCAGCATCGAGGCCGAGGGGGGCAAGATCACCGGCGTCTCCTTGAGCGACGGGCGTCATATGCCGGCGGATCTGGTCGTGGTTGGCGTCGGGGTGCTGCCGAACATCGAGCTTGCGGCGGAGGCGGGGCTTGCGGTCGCCTCGGGCATCACCGTCGACGAATACCTTTTGACGGCCGACCCGAACATTTCGGCAGTCGGCGATTGCGCGCTGTTCGCGAGCCCGCGCTTCGGCGGCTCGCTGCGGCTGGAGTCGGTGCAGAACGCAACCGATCATGCCCGCTGCGTGGCCGCGCGGCTGACCGGCGACAGGAAGGTCTATGACGGCCAGCCCTGGTTCTGGAGCGATCAGGGCGACGACAAGCTGCAGATTGCGGGGCTGACCACAGGCTACGACCACGTCGTGCTGCGTGGCGATCCCGCAAAGAAGGCGTTCTCGGCCTTCTGCTACAAGGGCGACAAGCTGCTTGGCATCGAATCGATCAACCGCGCCGGAGATCACATGTTCGGTCGCCGCCTGCTCGGAATGGACCGCTCGCTCGCGCCCGACAAGGCCGGGGACGAGACTTTCGATCTGAAGAGCGCGCTGGCTTGATCAGCCTCTGTTGAGGACGGCGGAAACTTCTTCCGCGGTCGGCATCGAGGGGCCGGCGCCCATGCGCTGCACCGAGATCGAGGCGGCGGCGTTGGCAAAGGCGAGCGCTTCGCGCAGAGGGGCGCTATCCGCTAGCTGCGCCGCCAGCGCGCCGACGAAGCAGTCGCCGGCGCCGGTGGTGTCGACCGCCTTCACTGCGCGGCCCGGCACGACCAGCTCCTCGCGGGCGGCGAGCGCGACGACGCCGCGCTTGCCGAGCGTGACGCAGATGGTCTGGTCCGGGCCAGCCTGAAGCTGTCGTGCGACATCGATGATCCGCACGACCTCATCGCCGTCGGACAATTCGGTTCCCGCAAGCAGGCCAAGCTCGGTCTCGTTCAAGACGAGGACGTCGACCAGCTCGAGCAGGTCGCGGCCGAATTTCTGTGCCGGCGCCGGGTTGAGCAGCGTCCGCGCCTGCGCCGCGCGGGCACGCCGGAAAAAGGCGGCGATCGTGGGCAGCGGAATCTCGAACTGGCTGACCGCGACATCACCCTTCACCAGCGGTACAACGCCGACATCCTCGGCACTGACCAGCGCATTGGTGCCGGGAATTACGACGATGGTGTTGTCGGCCTCGGCGACGGTGATGATGGCGGTGCCGGTGTGAGCCTGCGCCGTCTCCTGGACATAACCGAGATCGATGCCTTGACTGCCGAGAAACGCCTTCAGCTCCGTGCCAAAGGAGTCGGTGCCAAGCCGGCCGATCAGCGTGGTCCGCGCGCCGAGCCTTGAGGCGGCGACCGCCTGGTTCGCCCCCTTACCGCCCGGGAAATACAGCACCTGTTTGCCGGCGACGGTCTCGCCGACCCGTGGATGGCGATCGGCGGTCGCCACCACATCCATGTTGATGCTGCCGGCGACGAAGACGCGCCCCATGTGAAACCCCCTGGAGCATGATCCGGAAAAGTGTGCAGCGGTTTTCCGAAAAGATCATGCTCAAACAAAAAGCCTAGACCCTGACCTCGAATTCCTGCCTGACTTTGGCGATGTCGACAAGGGTGGGCAGGCCGGCCTCGTTGCCGAGGCGCTGGATCTTGTGGGTTGAGGCGGCGCGGGCGAAGTCGAAATGCTCGCGCCAGGTTTTGCCGGGGTGGGCGAGGTAGGAATAGATGTAGGCGCCGTGGAACACGTCGCCGGCGCCGTTGGTGTCGATCACGCGCTCGCGCGGAATCGGCATCGCCGGCATGATGTCGACTGCTCCGGTCTCGTTGTACCAGAGCAGGCCTTTCTCACCCATGGTGATGCCGCCGATCTTGCAGCCGCGGCTCTTGAGATAATCGAGCATCTTGTCCGGCGTCAGATCCATCTGCTCGCACAGCCGCTCCGCGACGATCGCAACGTCGATGAACTCCAGGAGTTCATGCGTGTTGGTGCGCAGGCCGCCGCCGTCGAGCGAGGTCAGGATTCCGGCCTCGCGGCAGACTTTTGCGTAGTGGATCGCGGCGTCTGGCTGGTGGCCGTCGATATGCAGCGCGCGGCAGTTGCCGAGATTGAGGATCGGAAAGGGATGGATGTGGTGATCATCGCGGCAGCGGACGATGGCCCGCTTGCCGTCCTTGGGCATGATGAAGGACAGCGAGGACTGGTTGACCTTCCGGTTGTGCAGCGAGATCGCATATTTGGCGCACATGTCCTGGAACATGCGGCCAAGCCAGTCGTTCGCGACGGTCGCGATCAGGTCGGGCACGATTCCGAGCTTGGCACAGCAGAAAGCCGCCGTCACCGCATTGCCGCCGAAAGAGACCGCATAGGCATCCGCCACGTGCTTCTCGTCGCCGGTCGGCATGTGGTCGGTAATGAAGGTGACGTCGATATAGGTCTGTCCGATAAATAGAGCCTGCATTGGTTGTCCGTGATGCGCTGGGTGGTCCCGGCCGGCGGCACTACATTAGCACCGCTTCCGCGGATGAAACGCGGAAATTTATTCGCAAAGGTACCGCCCGCAACGCTTGAGGTGGGCATAGAGGGGGAATACGACCATCGCTGGGCAATGCCAAGCCCGGACAAATGCCGTATTTCGGCCCGTTGTTCCGGGCTGATCAAAATGGGGGGAACATGATCACCGGCCTCGATCACGTGGTCACCCTGGTCAGCGATATCGCCGCCGCCAGGGCTGCTTATCAGACCCTGCTGGCACGGGCGCCGGCCTGGCAGAACGCCGGCGACGGCGCCGATCGTGTGCTGTTCACGCTTCAAAACATGACGCTTGAATTGATGGCGCCAAACGGCTTCAACGTCACCGCCGACCGGATGCGTGCGCTGCTAAACGACCATGAGGGCATGCTCGCAAGCCTGTGCTTCCGTGTCGCAGATATCGGCAAGATGCACCGGCGGCTCGACCGGGTCGCGCTGAAGCCGGAGCCGGTCGCGGAGGTCGAGAGCCGCGACGCCGAGAGTGGCGCGATGCTGCACTGGAAGCGCACCCGCACGGCCACCGAGCTCACGCGCGGCGTGCGCATGTTCTTTCTCGAGCTCGGCGGGGAGCGCCCGATCTCCGATGTGACCGATGTCGGCCCGATCGAGGGGCTCGATCACGTCGTGGTCGCGACCGAGGATTCCGAGCGGGCTGCGGCGCTCTATGGCGCCCGGCTCGGGCTGGACATGGCGCTCGACCGCTCGCATCACGACTGGGGCCAGCTCATGTTCTTCCGCTGCGGCGACCTTATCGTCGAGGTGGTGCGCCGGCCGGTCGCGGGAGGTGATCTCAGCCATGACCGGCTCTGGGGCCTGAGCTGGCGCGTTGCCGACATCGAAGCAACCCGTGCCCGCCTGATCGCAGCGGGCGTCGAGGTCAGCGAGGTGCGCAACGGCAGAAAGCCGGGGACGCGGGTGATGACGGTGCGCACCGGCACCTGCGGCATCCAGACGATCCTCCTCGAGCGCGCACCGAAGCCGGCGGCGTGATCGCTCGCATTCTCAAACCTCCGCGCGCGTGATACATGCAATCGGACAGGCATTGGCGGGCAACCGGTTTGGCGAAGGCAAAACGAACTCTCAAATGGCAGCGCGACCCGGAAGGGATGCGGCTTCGCATCCTCGAAGCGGCGAAGCAGGAGTTTTCGGCCCACGGCCTTGCGGGTGCCCGTGTCGATCGCATCGCGGCCAAGGCCGGCGCCAACAAGCGCATGCTCTACTACCACGTCGGCAAGAAGGACGATCTTTATCTCGCGGTGCTGGAAGGCGCCTATGAGAAGATACGCAACGAGGAGCGGGGGCTCGATCTCGAGCATCTCGATCCGCCCGAGGCGATCAGGCGGCTGATCGAGTTCACCTGGAATTACTTTCTGCGAAACCCCGAATTCCTGTCGCTGCTCCAGACCGAGAACCTCGCGCGCGCAAAGCATCTCAAGCGTTCGACCAAGGTCAAGTCGATGCACTCGCCCTTCGTCGAGATGATCCGTACCGTGGTCCGCCGCGGCGTCGATAGCGGTGACTTCCAGGTGGCGGTCGATCCGGTACAGCTCTACATCTCGATCGCGGCGCTCACCTTCTTCTATCTCTCCAACAGCGCCACGCTGAGCGTGATCTTCGGCCGCGACCTGCTCGCGAAAGACGCCAAGGAAGAACGACTCGCGCACATGGTCGGCCTCGTGCTGGCGGCGCTGACCGGGCGCTCGGCGGAGTTGTTCGACATTGTCAAAGCGCCGAAGCCCCGCTTGGCGCAGCATCAGCCGGTGTAGCCGGGGCTCATCTCGTAGCCCGGATGGAGCGAAGCGTATCCAGCGGCTCCAACCCCGGATTTCGCTTCCGTGGTTCGTAGGCGCCGACGCGACGGCAACCAAAATCGCGAAAGCAACCCCATGCAAAGTAGCCGGCAGCCGCCGGTCTGATGCCTCGCGCATTGCGCGAAGCCTTTGACGCTTCGGAAAAATCAGCCGCGCCATCGCCGTCTTCCTGAGGTGGCCGCAGCAGCGGCCTTCGAACGGTGACGGCGCGACCCGGGAACAGCCACAAAACGCCACAGGGAAAGCGCTGGACAGTATTTATCCAACGAGTTAATTTCTTCAAGATCGAACCCAAGAACGAAAAAGAAGATCGGGAGTGAGATGTGGCGGAGGCCAAACCGCAAGGCGCGCTGTCGAAGATGCTGAACGCGGCCTGGGTACGGCCGTTCCTGTTCCTGGTGTTCGTCGTCATTGCCTGGGATCTCGCGATCCGGCTGTTCAGGATTCCTGCCTACCAGATACCGGCGCCGGCCGACGTCGTCGCGGTGCTGCGCACCGACTGGCCGGAACTGTTGCGGCAGTGCTGGCCGACGACCTATGCGACGGTCTGCGGCTTCCTCTTGTCCGCGCTGTTCGGTATCCCCGTGGCGATGCTGATCGCGGGCTCGAAGACGGTGGAAAGCTACGTCTATCCGCTGCTGGTGTTCTCGCAGTCCGTGCCGAAGATCGCGATCGCGCCCTTGTTCGTGGTCTGGTTCGGCTTCGGGATCATTCCAAAAGTGATTTCCGCATTCCTGCTCGGGTTCTTCCCCGTGGTGGTCTCCGCCGTGCAGGGTTTCAAGTCAGTCGATCCTGACATGGTTGATCTCGCCCGCGCCATGCAGGGCAGTCGCTTCCAGGTCTTCCGCGCGGTGAACCTGCCGCATGCCCTGCCGGCGATCTTCTCCGGCCTGAAAGTCTCGGTGACGCTCGCGGTGGTCGGTGCCGTGGTCGGCGAGTTCGTCGGTTCCAATTCCGGGATCGGCTACGTCATGCAGCGTTCGATCGGAACGTTCGACCTGCCGACGATGTTCGCGGCGCTGATGATCCTGGCGCTGCTCGGCGTGGTGCTGTTCTGGATCGTCGATCGGATCGAGCGCCTCGTCATTCCCTGGCATGTCAGCCAGCGCGAGGACGTCATTTTTGCCTCATAGAGCATGATCCGGAAAGTGTGCAGCGGTTTTCCGATAAGATCAGGCTCAAACAAAAACTAAAGCAACCAACGGCCAACAATGGCCGAAGCAATAAGGCAAGTGGAGGAGTAGCGATGAAGCGGTTGATAGGAGCTGTCTCGGTGGCGTTGATGGCGCTCGGCGTGGCGCCGGCGCAGGCCGCCGACAAGGTCGTGCTGATGCTCAACTGGTACGTCTATGGCGAGCATGCGCCGTTCTATTACGGCAAGGCCAAGGGCATCTATGCCGCTGAAGGTATCGACCTCGAGATCCAGGAAGGTCGCGGCTCGGCGGCAACGACGCAGGCCGTTGCGGCCAAGACCGCCGACTTCGGTTATGTCGACGTGCCCACCATGATGCGCGCGGCGATCAAGGGCGCACCCGTGATCGCGACCGGCGTGTTGCTGCAAACGAGCCCGATGTCGGCGATGGGCTTCGTCGACAAGAACATCAGGAAACCCGAAGACATCAAGGGCAAGACGGTGGCGATCACGCCGGCGGACTCCATGACGCAGATCTGGCCGCTGTTCCTGAAGAAGACGGGCCTGAAGGAGAGCGACTTCCAGACCGTTGCCGGTGACGGCCAGACCAAACTCAACGCCGTCATCAACGGCCAGGCCGATCTTCTCCTCGGCTATGTCATGGACCAGTCGATGAAGATCAAGGATGCGACCGGCAAGGACGTCTATCCGATCAAGTTCGCCGACTACGGCATCAACATGGTCTCTTCAGGTATCATCGCCAACGCGGACTACGTGAAGGCCAACGCCGATCTCGTCCGCCGCTTCATGTCGGCGACGACGAAGGCGGTGGAAGCCGCCGAAAAGGACCCCAAGGCCGCCGCACAGTCGATCCTCGATGCCAACCCCAAGGGTGGCAAGATCAATACGCTGACGCAGGGCTTTGAGCTGACTATTCCGCTCTACCGTACGCCGGAGACGAAGAACAAGCGCCCGTTCCAGGTTACCGACCAGAACATGACCGACACGGTCAACCTGCTGGTCGAGTATGGCGGTCTCGACGCCAAGGCCAAGGAGAACCCGAAGGCGTTCTACACCAACGACTATCTGCCGAAGGGCGACTCGTGAAATCGGCGGCCCAACCAAGCGACGTGCAGTCGGCCGCTCATCTGCGGCTGGTGAGCGACCGGGCCGGTAGCGACACGTCGGGCATCAAGCTGTCCGGCGTGTCGAAAACCTATCACTCGCGCGATGGCGACGTGCCGTCGCTGCGGCCGCTTGATTTCCATATCAATGAGGGTGAGTTCTTTGTCGTGGTCGGCCCCTCCGGCTGCGGCAAGTCCACGTTGCTGAAACTGATCTCCGGGCTCTTGTCGCCGTCCAGTGGTGAAATCCTGGTCGACGGCGAGAAGGTGACGAAGCCGCACGGCAATGTCGGCATCGTCTTCCAGAATGCGTTGTTGCTGCCCTGGCGCAACATCCTTTCCAACGTGATGCTGCCGATCGACATGCAGCGTCTTCCGCGGGACAGATATCTCGCCCGCGCCAAGGAGCTGTTGAAGCTGGTCGGCCTCGAAGGGTTCGAGAAGAAGCTGCCCTGGCAGCTCTCCGGCGGCATGCAGCAGCGTGCCTCGATCTGCCGCGCGCTGGTGCACGATCCCAAGATCATGCTGATGGACGAGCCGTTCGGCGCGCTCGATGCCCTGACGCGCGAGCGCATGAATGTCGAGCTGATGCGGATCCAGCGCGAGACCGGCAAGACCGTGCTGCTGATCACGCATTCGATTCCGGAGGCCGTGTTCCTCGCCGATCGCGTCCTGGTCATGACCGAGCGGCCTGGCGCGATCGCTGCGATCTACGACGTGCCGCTGCCGCGCCCGCGCTCGCTCGAGGTGATGGCCGATCCCGTCTTCACCGAGCTTGTGCAACGCATCCGCAAGCACTTCTTCACCCAAGGTGCATTGGATTAAGGCAATGCGATTGGTTCTGGCCGTAGCCAAGAAGAAGGTGCGCTCCCTCCCCCGCCTGCGGGGTAGGGTTGGGGAGAGGGTGTTTCCGCTCGCGAAAACTCCCAGAGGAGGAAACCCTCACCCGGCCCCGCAAGCGGGAGAGGTGCACCGCGCCCGTGGCCAAACCTCGCTCACCAACCTCGTCAGGCCGTAATATGTCCCCGCGCTTGAAGCTGCGAGACATCGCATTTTTCGAACGGCCCGTGCGCTTCGCGCGGCCGTTCCGCTTCGGCGCTGTTACCATCAGCGCGACGCCGCAGCTCTTCGTGCGGGTCGAGATCGAGGTCGAGGGTAGGGGAACTGCAGTCGGCGCCGGTGCCGAACTGCTGGTGCCGAAATGGTTCGATAAGCGGCCGGAGCTGTCGCCGACGCAGACGGTCGATGAGTTGCGTCGCTCGCTGGAGATCGCTCGCGGGCTCTATCTGGCGCAATCGGGATTCCATACCGCATTCGGCCTGCACGCCGCCTCTCTCGGTGCGCATGTTGCCGCCTGCGCAAAAGGTGACATCCCGGCGCTCGCGGCTGCCTACGGCCTCGCCGAGATCGACAAGGCGATCCTCGATGCGCTGCTACGGGCAGCCGGGACAAGTTTCTTCGATGGCATGGTCGAGAACATCGGAGGTGTCGATGCCCGGCTCGCGCCCGATCTGGTCCGCGCCGACATCGCAAAATTCCTTGGCGGCCGTCGGCCGCTGCCGCGGGTCGCGGTCAGGCATACGGTTGGTCTCGACGACGACATCGACGGGAAGGGCGGCGTCGCTGATGCGCAGCAAAACGGCGGTGCGCGCTATTTCAAGCTCAAGCTTTCCGGCGATCCGCACGGCGATGCGATGCGGCTGGCGCGCATCGGGGGCGCGCTTGCGATGCTCGAACATGACTACAAGGTCTCGCTCGACGCCAACGAACAATACGCCGATCTCGCCGCGCTGCGCGCGCTGATCGATCGGCTCGACCGGGATGCCGCGCTGCGGCCGATCGCGGCGCATCTGCTCTACATCGAGCAGCCGATGCCCCGCGATATTACCCGGCAGACGCCGCTAGGTTCGCTCGCGGCACGCAGCTTCATCATCGATGAGGCCGACGATTCCTATGATGCGTTTCCCACGGCGCGGGCGCTGGGCTATCGCGGCATTTCGTCGAAATCCTGCAAGGGCATCTACAAGTCGATCGTCAACGCGACGCGTGCGGCGAAGTGGAGCGTCGGCAAGGAGAGGTTCTTCATTACCAGCGAGGATCTGACCTGCCAGGCGGGCCTGGCCCTGCAGCAGGATCTCGCGCTTGGCGCGTTCCTCGGCGTCGCCCATGCGGAGCGCAACGGCCATCACTATGTCGACGGCTTTGGCGATGCGCCTGCGGCCGAGGCGCGGGCCTTCGCGGCCGCGCATCCCGATCTCTATGCCGATGCCGGCCATGGCATCCGCCTTTCCATTCACGATGGCGATCTCCCGACGGGATCGCTGCATACACCGGGCTTTGCAACGTCGGTCCATCCGGACTGGTCGACGCTGGCGCCTCTCAATCAGCCAAAATCAGTTCAGGAGCAATTGGCATGACCACGCAACGCCTCGGCCTCATCATGAACGGCGTCACCGGCCGCATGGGGCTCAATCAGCATCTGATCCGCTCGATTGTCGCGATCCGCGACCAGGGCGGCGTCAGGCTGAAAAACGGCGATCGCGTGATGCCCGATCCGATCCTGGTCGGGCGCAGCGTCGAGAAGGTCGAGCGGCTGGCCAAACAGTTCAACATCACGCGCTGGACCACCGATCTCGACGCGGCGCTCGCCGACAAGAATGATAGCGTGTTCTTCGACGCCGCGACCACGCAGGCACGGCCGAACCTGCTGACCCGTGCCATCAATGCCGGCAAGCACGTCTATTGCGAGAAGCCGATCGCAACCAATTTCGAGGAAGCTGTCGAGGTGGTACGGCTCGCCAACGCCAAGGGCGTCAAGCACGGCACGGTCCAGGACAAACTGTTCCTGCCGGGATTGAAAAAGCTCGCATTCCTGCGTGATTCCGGATTCTTCGGTCGCATCCTCTCGGTGCGCGGCGAGTTCGGCTATTGGGTATTCGAAGGTGGCTGGCAGGAGGCGCAGCGGCCGTCCTGGAACTATCGCAACGAGGACGGCGGCGGCATCATCTTGGACATGGTCTGCCACTGGCGCTACGTCCTCGACAATCTCTTCGGCGACGTCGAGAGCGTGGTCTGCATCGGCAATACCGACATCCCCGAGCGCTATGACGAGCAGGGACAAAAGTACAAGGCGACGGCCGATGACTCCGCCTATGCCACTTTCCAGCTCAAGGGCGGCATCATCGCCCATATCAACATGTCCTGGGTGACGCGCGTCTATCGCGATGATCTCGTCACCTTCCAGGTCGACGGCACGCTCGGCTCTGCGGTGGCGGGTCTCACCGACTGCATGATCCAGGCGCGGCAGGCGACGCCCCGGCCGGTGTGGAATCCCGACGAGAAGCGGCTGCATGATTTCTACGGCGACTGGCAGAAGTTGCCGGACAATGTCTCGTACGACAACGGTTTCAAGGAGCAGTGGGAGATGTACATCCGCCACGTCTGCGAGGATGCGCCGTACAGGTTCACGCTGCTCGAGGGCGCCAAGGGCGTGCAGCTGGCCGAATGTGCGCTGAAGAGCTGGAAGGAGCGGCGCTGGATCGACGTCGCACCAATCAAGGTCTGAGGAGGAAGCCATGAACAAGCCGGTGATGCCGACATCGTCGTTGTCGCTGAAATTGCCGAAGGCGGATCGCTCGATCGAAACCTATCGGCTCGCAGCCTCGCGCAGCTTCCCTGCAAAGCTCGAGGGCACGCTGAACCGCGTTGCCTTCTCGGCCGCGCACATGGTGACGGATCCGTTCGCTGACAACGATCCCTGGCTCGCGCCTGCCATCGACTGGGACAAGACCATTGCCTTCCGCGAGCATGTCTGGGATCTCGGCCTTGGTGTCGCCGAAGCCATGGACACCGCGCAGCGCGGCATGGGGCTGGACTGGCCGACCTCGTTGGCATTGATCACGCGCTCTGTCACGGCCGCAAAGAGGCGCAATGCGCTGGTGTTCTCGGGGGCAGGCACCGATCACCTCGCAGTCGAGGACGCCAAAAGCCTCGACGATGTGATCCGCGCTTATGAAGACCAGATTGCGGCGGTCGAGAAGGTCGGTGGCCGCATCATCCTGATGGCGTCGCGGGCGCTGGCAAAGCTCGGCCGCAACGCCGGCGATTATGCTGGGGTCTATGACCGCGTGCTGTCGCAGGTCCGCGAGCCCGTGATCATTCACTGGCTCGGCGACATGTTCGATCCGGCCCTGACGGGCTATTGGGGCACCACGGATCTGGACAAGGCGATGGACACCGCCGTCGCGATCATCAATGGAAATGCCGCCAAGGTCGATGGCGTCAAAGTCTCGCTGCTCGACAAGCAGCGCGAGATCGACATGCGCCGCCGCCTCGACAAGCGCATCAAGATGTATACCGGGGATGACTTCAACTATGCCGAGCTGATCGCCGGCGACGAACAGGGCTTTTCGCATGCGCTGCTTGGCATTTTCGATGCAATCGCGCCGGCTGCCTCCTATGCGCTGTCGCGGCTCGCGGCAGGCGATGAGGCCGGCTTCTACGATGTGCTTGGGCCGACGGTGCCGCTGTCGCGTCACATCTTCAAGGCGCCGACGCGCTTCTACAAGACCGGCGTGGTGTTCATGGCCTATCTGAACGGCCACCAGGATCATTTCACCATGGTCGGCGGCCAGGAAAGCGCGCGCTCGACGCTCCATCTCGCTGAGCTGTTCCGGCTCGCCGATCAGGCCGGTCTGCTCGCCAATCCGGAAGCCGCGACACAGCGGATGAAGACCGTGATGGCCTCGCGCGGAATCGAGGCCTGATGCGCGACTTTTCTTCCGACCATCTCTGGCTGTCGCTCAACACCGCGACGGTCCGCAAGCAGGGCGACCTCGTCGCCATCATCGACGCCTGCGCGCGGCACGGCATCCGCGCCATCGATCCCTGGCGCGATCAGGTCGCCGCCGTCGGGCTCGATCGCGCTGTACGCGCGGTGCGCGACGCCGGGCTGGAGCTCTCGGGCTATTGCCGTGGCGGTATGTTCACGTCCGATGCTGCGCGTCGCATGGAGGTGCGCGACGACAACCGCCGCTGCGTGGACGAAGCCGAGGCGCTCGGTGCCTCCTGCATCGTGCTGGTCGTCGGCGGCTTGCCGCAATATTCGCGGCCGGGCAGTGGCACTTCGAAAGATATCGTCGCAGCGCGTGCCCAGGTTGAGGATGCTCTCGGTGAAATGCTCGATTATGCCAGGCAGGCAAGGTTGCCGCTTGCGATCGAGCCGCTGCATCCGGCCTATGCCGCCGACCGCGCCTGCGTGAACACCACGAAGCAGGCGCTCGACATCTGTGATCGTCTCGATCCGCGCAGCAGCGGCATGCTTGGCGTTGCGCTCGACGTATATCACATCTGGTGGGATCCGGAGCTGATGGTCCAGATCGCGCGTGCGGGCCGAGACCGCCTGCTGGCGTTCCACGTCTGCGACTGGCTGGTACCGACCAAGGACATCCTCAACGACCGTGGCATGATGGGCGACGGGGTCATCGACATCAAACGGCTGCGCGCCGCGGTCGAGGACCAAGGTTATGCCGGCTATTCCGAGATCGAGATCTTCTCCAACGACTGGTGGGACAAGCCGATGGACGAGGTGCTGCGCACCTGCATCGACCGGCACCGGGGCGTGGTTTAGGATCGGTCCTCAGGGGATGCCGGCAATCACTGGCTTGCCGTCCGGGGCATCGTGTTGAAGCGCGCCTTCTGCTCGCTGCTGAGCGTCGCATAGAACTCGTCCAGCACCGGCTGCACCCGATTGGCCGCCTCCAGCATGGCTTCGAGACGCTTCTGCATGGCTTCCAGCCGTCCGATTGGTGTCAGCGGCACTTGATCCGGGCAGGCAGCTTGCAGGGCTTGAACCGCCTGTCTTGTTGCCTCGCTCAGGCGGTCGAGCGCTTCCTTTTGTTTGCCGGCCGGCTGGACCACGGCATCGATCCGTTCGATCGGAAGTTGCGTCAGACTTGATTTAGGATCGCCGCAGCTCTCGCCCTGAGCATTCGCCTCCTGCTGCTGGGGCTGCTGTTGCGAGGGCTCGCCGACATTGGGACCGAGCGCGTTGAAGCGCGCCTGCTGCTCGTCGCCGAGCGAGCCGTAGAACTTCTCGAGCGCCGGGCGAACGATCTTCACCGCCTCGAGCGTAGCGCTGACGCGGCTCTTCATCGCGCGCAAGCGGCCTGGTGGCGTCAGCGCATAGGTATCGTTGCAGGATTGCCTGAAGGCATCCGCGGCCTGTGACGCCGCGGCCTTCAACTCGTCGAGCAGGCTGCGCTGCTCCGGCGTCGGCCGCACAGCCTGCGTGATCGACGCGATCGGCCAGGCGGTCACGCCCTTGTCCGGAGCGTCGCACAATTGGCGGAGCGCCTGCGGGCTTCGGCTGGCGCCCCGTCGCGCGCGGTAGCTGCCACCGGTTTGCGGATAGTCATACGGGTTGGTGCTGGCATAGGCGGAATAGGCGCCATCCTCGCCCCAGAACACGGTGTCGACGAAGTCGTCGTAGGCGTAGGCCCAATAGCCTGGATCGTACGCGTAGGACCAGAACGTGTAGTCAAAAATGTCCGAATAGGCATACGGCCAGAACACCGGGCCGAGCCACGCCACGAAGACCGCGGGATGGCGGTGCCGCCATGCCTGCCGGGGAGCCCAGCCGCTCTGACGGGTGATCAGCGCTGCGCGGCTTTGCGCATTGGGCTGCTCACGGAAACGCTCAGCAAATCGCCCGCGCTGGGCAGCCTGCACGGCGGCGGCTGGCCCAACCGTGGTGGGCTCGGGCCCCAGCCGCTGCAGGCGCGCCTGATCGCGCTGCTGCATGCTCTGCTCGCGTTGGAGCAGGCGGTTCTGTGTCTGCAGCGTCCGCGCTTGTGCCCGTTGCGCCCGCCGGCCTTCCGGCTTCTGCGACTGCAATTGCTGCACGCGCTGTTGCAGCCGATCGATGCGGGTCTGACGTTCCGCGCTCTGGCGCGACAGTGCTTCGCGCTGCCGTTGCTGCACCGTTTGCTGGCGCTGCTGGACCTGCTGCTGATGCTGTTGCGCGCGCTGTTCCACCTGCTCCTGTCGTGACGGCCGCGCGCTCACGGCTGGCGGCGCGCTCGGGCGGGAGGGAGCGGCGATATGAGGCGTCGGCCGCGGTGCCATGGCCGGACGCTGTGGCGCTGTCGATGGACGATGGAATTCAGGCCGCGGGGCCGCAACGTGCGGGGCCGCTCGCGGCGGCGCGGCGAAGTGTGGGGTCGGGCGCGGTGGCGGTGAGGCGATATGAGGCGCCGGATGCGGCGCCATCGCGGGCCGCTGCGGCATGGCCGGTGGATGGAACGCCGGTGCGGCGGGACGCGCCATGGCTGGCGGCGCTGCCGGGCGGGCCATCGCAGGTGGTGCGGCTGGACGCGCGACCGGTGCCGGTGGTCCACCCCTTCCATGGTGATCCTGGGCGGACGCACCGAGGCTCGCCGCGACCATCGAGACACCAACCAAAAATGCCGAAAGGCAAGTGCCACGCGGAAGCATGATCGCAACTCCACGGTCGTCCCAGTCGCCCGCAATCGTTCAACGCCCAGGCGGCCAAATCGTTCTTTGGCGACTGTCACCGGCCTTGCGGTCTTCCGACGCAGGCAGCCTCAGGAGAGATCCCGCGTGAGGGTGGTGGCGAACCGTTCCAGGGCCCAGTCGACCTGATGACTGGTGATCACCAGTGGCGGAGCGATGCGGATCGTGTGCTCATGGGTATCCTTGGCGAGGATGCCTTCAATCTGCAAAGCCTCGCAATAACGGCGCGCGGGGCCGGCCTCTGGATGGAGTTCGACCGCCAGCATCAGCCCGCGTCCGCGCACGTCGCGGACGGTGTTGGCGCGGATGCTTCTGAGACCCTCCAGGAAGCGTTCGCCCTGCACCGCGGCGTTCTCGATCATCCCTTCCTCGACGAGCACGCGGAGCGCCGCCCGCGCCACCGCACAGGCGAGCGGATTGCCGCCAAACGTCGAGCCGTGCTGGCCAGGCTTCAGAGTGCCGAGAACTTCGTTGTTCGAAAGCACGGCCGAGACGGGATAGAAACCGCCTGACAAGGCTTTGCCGAGCAGCGTCACGTCCGCTTCGATCCCTTCGTGCTGTTCCGCAAGCAGCTTGCCGGTGCGGCCAAGCCCGGTCTGGATCTCGTCGAGGATCAGCATCACCTCGTGCGAGGTGCAGAGTTCGCGTACCCGCGTGAAATAGCCGGACGGCGGAACGATGACGCCGGCCTCGCCCTGGATCGGTTCGACCAGGAAGGCGACCGTGTTCGGCGTGATCGCCTCCTCCAGGGCTGCGGCATCCCCGAAGGGGATGATCCTGAAGCCGGGCGCGAATGGTCCGAAATGCCCGCGCGTTGCCGGATCGGTCGAGAAGCCGACCACGCCAAGCGTGCGTCCATGGAAATTGTTGGCGCAGACGATGATCTCGGCTTGCCCGTCCGGCACACCCTTCACCTCATAGCCCCATTTGCGAACGGACTTGATCGCGCTCTCCACCGCCTCGGCCCCGCTGTTCATCGGCAGCACCTTGTGCGAGCCGGTCAGCTCCGCGATCTCCTCGTAGAACGGGGCGAGCTGGTCGTTGTGGAATGCACGCGAGGTCAGGGTCAGCCGGCTCGCCTGTTCGACCATCGCGGCCAGAATCTTGGGGTGGCAATGGCCCTGGTTGAGCGCCGAATAGGCCGAGAGGCAATCGAGATATCGATTGCCCTGGGTGTCCCATACGAAGACGCCTTCGCCGCGCGACAGGACAACGCCGAGCGGCTCGTAATTGCGAGCACCGAAGCGTGCCTCTCTCGCGATGAAATCAGAAACTGGCGGACTACTCATCCTTCGTCACTCCAGCTTGTCAGCCTTATGCATTCTAGCCGAAAATGCGTGACACGTTCAAATTCACTCCTTGTCGCGGTGCTCGAGCTCCAGCGTCACCAGCCTCGCCAGCAGGGTCGCGGGATAGAGCTGTCCGAATATGGCTTCGAGATTGCAAAGGCTGCGCACGATGGGGTGCACGGGCGAGACGTCGCCGTAGCCAGTCGTCGTCATGGTCGCAAAGCTGAAATAGATCACCTGGCTCGCCAGCGACGGACTATCCTCTACTTTCATGCCGGAAAATGCTTCCGGCACCAGCGATCCGATAAAGGTGAAAAGGGCTGCGAAGATCACGGCGACCGTGAAGTAGAGCAGGACGGCGCCGACGACGCGATGATAGTTGATGCGTCCGGGCCCGAAGGTCGCGCGAGCCACTGCCCAGGCCATCGTGACACCGACGATGAACCATGCGCCGGCGAAGAGGTTGAGGTCGAGCAGCGAGGGCGAGTGGAATCGCAGGACGGCGCCGGTAACGATCATGACGAGTGCGAGCAGCATTGCCCCGACCGCGATCGGGCTCCCCGAAATGACGAAGATGCCGCAAACGAGCAGTAGGGCGAGCACGAGCTCGGACACCTGGAAGGCGAAGATCCCGAGGGCCTGCAGCGGTGCAACGACGAACATCATGACGACGAGGAGACCCGTCAGTGCCGTCAGGAGGGGATCGGCCCAGCGCTTGCGCAAGCTCTCGATGCTCATGTCGGTCCTCGCCACGCTTCAGCCGATCGAGCACGGCACGCTGAGGAAGCCGCGGAACCGGACGCGACCGCCGCGCACCGGCTGGCCGCTCAAAGCATAGTTCGGGAAGCGCGCCAGGAAGCGCGAAATCGCGATCGCGCCTTCCAGCCGCGCCAGCGCCATGCCGGCACATTGATGCGCGCCGGTGGCAAAGGCGAGATGGCGATTTGGCGTGCGCGCGATGTCGAAGACTTCGGGATCGGAAAATTGCGCGGGATCGCGGTTCGCGGCGCCAATGCACAACGTGATCGACGTGCCGGCCTCGAGCATCACGCCGCCGAGCTCAACCGGCTCGGTGGTCATGCGGTTGCCGAGCTGGTTCGAGCTCTCATAGCGCAGCATCTCCTCGATCGCCGTCTTGATCAGGTCGGGGTTCTTGATCAGCCGCTGCTTCTGTTCCGGATTGTGGTCGAGTGCCACGAGGCCATTGCCGATCAGATTGGTCGTGGTCTCATGGCCGGCGTTGAGCAGGAAGATGCAATTGTGCAGCAGCTCCGTCTCGGTGAGACGTTCGCCATGGTCTTCGCCGCTACCTTCTCCCTGGATCAGGCGGGTCAGCACGTCGCGCTCGGGATTGCCGGGTTTTTGACGCCGGCGCGCGACCAGCGTCTCGAGATAGGCGAGGAAATCCTTCACCGCGGTGTTGCCGCGTGCAAATGCTTCCGGCGAGACCACCGGTTCGAGCGCACCCAAAATCGCCATCGACCAGCCGCGCAGCGGCTCGCGTTCGTCATGGGGGACGTCGAGCAGGTTGCCGATCACCTCGATGGGAATGGAGGCGGCGAAGTCGCCGATCAGCTCGCAGTCGCCCTTTTCGGCGATCGCATCGAGCAGCCGGTCAACCAGCGCGATGAGGTCGCCCTCCATGCTGGCGATCGCGCGCGGCGACAGCGCGCCCATGATCAGGCGTCGTACGCGGGTGTGCGCGGGCGGATCGTTGAACACGAGGCTCGTGGTGTGATGCTCGTAGAGCAGTGAGGCGCCGTATTTCGGCGCAAACTCCTTCTTCTTGTCCGAGCTGAACGATTTGGTGTTCTTGTAGGTCGTGACGAGATCGTCATAGCGCGTCAGGAACACCGTGCCGTTCGGCAGGCGCTTGACCGGCTCGTTCTCCCGCAGTGCACGATAGGTCGGGTAGGGGTTGTCGTAGAACTCGGGCGTCAGCCGCTCCAGGTCGAAGTTCGCCGCCAGCTCTCTCGCGTGTGCGCTCATCCCGCTATACTCACCGGTTAAAGCCGATATGCCGTTATTGTTCTTCGAACGACGCCTGCGTCCGTCTAAGCTTCTTCCGACTTGCTAGCCGACTGGACACAAAAATGCACGCGCGCACTGATGCTGATGCCCCGCCGTCATGGCCTGACGAGATCTTCGCGGCCCTGGAGCGCTTCGAGGTCCGGCAGGTGCCTTATGTGCCCGATGCCGGACACTCCCAACTCATCAGGCGCGTGCTCGCGTCCTCCGGCATGCGCGGCATTCCGCTGACCACCGAGGAGGAAGGCGTGGCGCTGCTCGCCGGCGCCTGGGCCGGCGGACAGCGCGGTGTGCTGCTGATGCAGTCGAGCGGGGTCGGCAACTGCATCAACATGCTGTCGCTGATCCCGATCCTGCGCTTTCCGTTCCTCACGCTGGTGACGATGCGCGGTGAATGGGGCGAGTTCAATCCCTGGCAGGTGCCGATGGGATCGACCACACAGGGCGTATTTGAACTCTCCGGCGTCCAGGTGCTGCGTGCATCACACGCCGCCGAAGTGCCGGCCGTGTTGGAGGCAGCCGCGGCGCAGGCCTACAACGCGTTGACGCCGACCGCCGTTCTCCTGTCGCAGCGTCTGATCGGCGCCAAGGTTTTCACCAAATGAGCAAGACCAATCTCCTCGATCGCCGTCAGGTCGTCGCCGCGCTGCTTGCGAACCGCAAGGATGTGGTCGCGATCGGTGGCTTGGGTGCCTCGACCAACGACATCACTGCCGCCGGCGACCACGCGCGCAACTTCTACCTCTGGGGCGGCATGGGCGGCGCCGCGATGATCGGCCTGGGGCTGGCGCTGGCACAGCCAAAGCTGCCGGTGCTTGTCATCACCGGCGACGGCGAGATGCTGATGGGGATGGGAAGCTTTGCCACCATCGGCCTGCAGAAGCCGGCCAACCTCTCGATCGTGGTGCTGGACAACGAGCGCTATGGCGAGACGGGCGGCCAGACCAGCCACACCTCCGCCGCCGCCGATCTCGTCGGTGTTGCCAAGGCCTGCGGTATCAAAGACAGCCGCGGGATCTCCACCATGGCGGAGGTCGAGGCCTTCGCCGCGTCCATTCATGACATCTCGGCCGGCCCCCGGTTTGCCAATGTGAAGATCGACAGCGCCGAGCTGGCCCGGATCCTGCCCACGCGCGACGGGACCTACATCGTCAACCGGCTGCGCGGCGACCTCGGGTTCCCGCCGATCTAGCTCGCGGCTCGACCGGTCATTTCGCGTCCAGCTTGCGGACGTGAGCGGCGACGATGAGCACACCCGACACGATCAGGACGCCACCGATCGACTGCGCCCATGTCATCCGCTCGTCGAGGCCGAGATAGCCTGAGACGACGGTTGCGGCCGGTCCAAGCGCGCTGATCATCGCGACGCGGCTTGCGCCGATCCGGCGCAGCGCCTCCGCCATCATGAACAGGGGCAGCACGGTCGAGAACACCGCCATGGCCAGCGCGAGCTCGTAGACGCGGATCGGCAGCACGAGCGCGCTCAGCGGCCGCAGCAGCAGGAACTGCACGATGCAATAGACGCTGGCTGCGGCGGTCGCATAGGCGGTGAAACGGATCGATCCGAGCCTGGCAACGACTTCGCCGCCGCCGACGAGATAGATCGAGAAGGTGACTGCGCTGAGCATCACCAGCAAAGCCCCCAGCCAGAAATTTGCGTTCGGCTTGTCGAACTGGCTGGAAAGCACCAGCGCAACGCCGGCATAAGTGATCAGCAGCGCCATGACTTCGCGCTGCGAGATCCGCTTGCCCAAAACCAGCGCTGAGATGATCACCACGATCGTGGGATACAGGAACAGCAGCAGGCGGCCGATTCCGGCGGCCACGAACTGCAGTCCGAACATGTCGAGAAAGCTCGACAGGTAGTAGCCGATGAAGCCCAGCGCCGCGAGGGCCAGCGCATCGCGTCTCGTGAGCGGGGCCGGGGCAGCCGAGGAGCGGCGATGAAGCGCCACCGCCGCTGCCAGGAATGGCAACGAAAAGATCATCCGCAGCGCCAGCAGCGTCACGGGATCGCTCATGTCCTCATAGGCAAGCTTGACGAAGATCGCGCGCAGCGAAAACGCGATCGCCGCGACGGCGGCGAGGCCAACACCAACGAGGTTGTGAGCAGCAGATACCGGGCGGGCGGTGCTTGCTGCACCCGGCATCTCTTCGTCGTCCATGGCCGTGGTCATTCCGTCTTGTCCCTTCTCGGTATCCCAAATTGGGATACCAAAAGTCGTTTGATTGGGATACCAAAAAAGGATACCGTTATTCACAATTGCGAGCGCTTAGCGCGCGGAAGGCTGGAGATTTCGGCGTGTCGCAGATGCTGCTGATCCACGATCAGCTCAGGGAAATGATCCTCTCGCTGGACCTCGGGCCCGGCGAGCGTCTGACGGAGCGCTGGCTGGAAGGTCGCTTTCAGAGCTCGCGCACGCCCATTCGCGCGGCGCTGGCGCGGTTGGAAGGCGAGGGCTTGGTGCAGCGGGAGGGGCGGAATTGGACCGTAGCCCCGATCGATCTCGGTGAGATCGAAGCCCTGGCAGAATTCCGCGAGTCCCTCGAGGTGACCGCGGTTCGGCTTGCCTGCGCGCGTGCGGCCCCTTCGGATCTCGATGGCATCGAAGAAATGCTCAATGCCTGCCGTTCCGAGGTGCCGCGGGAAGAGTGGCACAGGGTCGGTACCGACTTCCATGTCGAGATTGCCCGCCTCAGCGGCAACAAGTTTCTCGTCGCCGCAATCGAGGGCGTGATGACGAGACTCTCGCGGGCCCGTTGGCTCGAGGTCTGGACCGAGGCCTCCCGCGAGCAGGCCTGGAGCGAACATCGCCGAATTCTCGGCTTCATCCGCAATGGGCAATCGGACGAGGCCGCACGGGAGGCTTCTGCCCATGTGCGCGACACGCGGGATCGTCTGCTGCGTTCGCTGAACGCGGATCGGCGCGGTCTCCGAGCCCGCGGGTTTGCTATCGTCGGTGCGCGCTGAGCTTTTGTCACCTCACCCAGGTTGCATCGCACCATCCTGCTTGACTTTTGCGTGGGTGAGTGCTTACTCACTAACATGAGCTCATTGCGTATGACCAGCGACCTGAGGAGGCAACTCATCCTCGGTGCCGCAAAACGTTGCTTTGCCCGTCACGGGTATAACGGCACCACGACCAAGAGCGTGGCGGCCGCCGCTGCCATTTCCGAAGCGCTGCTGTTCAAGCATTTCCCGTCCAAGGCGGCGCTCTACGCCGAAATCCTCAGTGACGAGTGCGAGGCCGATCCTGCGCTGATGGAGCTTCTTGAGAGGGAGCCGTCGACGGCCACGCTGGTCGAGTTGATCCGCTGCATGGTCGAGCACTTCATGCAGATTGCCGACAGCCCGGATCAGGAAGAGGCGCAGCGCCTGCGGCTGATGGTCACTAGCCATCTTGATGATGGCGAATTCGCTCGTCTGCTGTATTCCAAGATCGAGCATCTGATCGGAGCCGTCTTCGTTGCCTCGCTGGAGCGTGCGGTGGCCGCTGGCGAGGCAAGGCCCTGTGCAACCGCGCCGCTCAACCTGTTCTGGTTCGCGCACCATTCGCTGATGACGGCTGCGCTGACCAGGCTGCCGGCCACGCCCTGCCTCGCTTACGGCAGGGCGGACGATCTGGAACGGCAGCTCTGTGAGTTTCTCCTGAGAGGTATCGGACTTAACGACGCCGCAATTGCTTCGCATCTGGGCCACGCTTCGGCGCCGGGTGCCAGCGAGACGGCGATTGCAGAAAGTGCATGACATGAACATCGTGGCTGAACACAAGATATCGGGCGAACCGATCGACAAGGCGCCAAAGCGCCCGGTCAAGCCGGTGCGCTGGTTCATCATTGTCGGTTTGCTGCTCGGCGCGCTCGTCGGCGGGCTGGTCTGGTTCAACTCTTTCCGTGGCCAGATGATCAAGCAGTTCTTCGCCAACAACAAGCCGCCGCCGGTGAGCGTCAGCGCGGCCGAGGCGAAGAGCGAAGTGGTGCCGAACCTGTTGACCGCGGTCGGCGAGCTCGCCGCCGTGCACCAGGTCAACGTCACCGCAGACGTCAATGGCCGTGTCACCGAGATCAAGTTCGAGCCGGGCGCGCATGTCGAAGAAGGCACGCCGCTGCTGCAACTGTTCGACGCGCCGGAGCAGGGTGACCTCGCCAACTTCAAGGCGCAGGCGACGGTCGCGCAGCTCTCGCTCGATCGCGCCAAGCAGCTCGCTGCACGCCAGTTCGGTCCGCAGGCGACCGTCGACCAGGCGCAGGCGACCTACGACCAGGCGCAGGCGGGTATCGCCAAGACCGAGGCGCTGATCTCGCAGAAGCTGGTGCGCGCGCCGTTCTCCGGCGATCTCGGCGTTCGCAAGGTCGAGGTCGGACAGTATCTCACCGCAGGCACGGCGATCGTCTCGCTGACCGACCTGTCGCAGCTCTGGGCCAACTTCACGGTAACGGAAAAGGATTCCGGCAACCTCAAGGTCGGCCAGGCCGTGCGGCTGAAGGTCGATGCCTATCCGGGCCGCGTCTTCGAGGGCAAGATCACCACCATCGAGCCGCAGATCGCGAGTGACACTCGCAACATCCGCGTGCAGGCCACTATCGCGAACCCGGACAAGATTCTCAAGCCAGGCATGTTCGTGACCACCACCGTAGTGCTGCCGGACAGGCCGCCGGTGATCACCGTTCCGGAGACATCGGTCGACTACACGCTCTATGGCGACTCCGTGTTCGTCATCACCGAGAAGAAAGAGGATGACGGCAAGACGAGCCTCTCCGCGGTGCGCACCTTCGTGCAGACCGGTAACCGTGTGGAAGGACGCGTCGAGATTCTCAAGGGTCTGAAGCCGGGCGACAAGGTCGTCGCCGTCGGCCAGCTCAAGCTGCAATCGGGTGCGGCCGTGGCGATTTCGTCCGATCCGGCGCCCGCCATTCCGGCCCAGCCGCCACGTTACTGATTGACGCGCTCGCGTGATCCGGCCTGACGCCGGATCACGCCACTCAAGCCAACGAATTCGAGATCGCCGCGATGGCCTTTACCGATATCTTCATCAAGCGACCGGTCCTGTCGGTCGTCGTCAGCCTGCTGATCCTGCTGATCGGCCTGCGCGCGGCGATGGTGCTGCCGATCCGGCAATATCCCAAACTGTCGAACACGGTCGTCAACGTCACGACGGTGTATCCCGGTGCGTCCGCGGACCTGATCCAGGGCTTCATCACGACGCCGATCGAGCAGGCGGTCGCCTCGGCCGAGGGTGTCGACTACATCACCTCGTCCTCGGTGCAGGGCACCTCAACGATCCAGATCTACATCAAGCTGAACTTCGATCCGAACCAGGCGCTCACCGAGGTGCTCGCCAAGGTGAACTCGGTCAAATACCTGATTCCAAAGGAGTCCAACGATCCGATCGTCACCAAGACGACGGGCCAGACCACGGCCGTGATGTATCTCGGCTTCTCCTCCGACGAACTCTCGGGCTCGGCGATCTCCGACTATCTGACGCGCGTGGTGCAGCCTGTCCTGTCGACCGTCGACGGTGTGGCATCGGCTGACATTCTGGGCGGCCAGACCTTTGCGATGCGGCTGTGGCTTGATCCGGTGAAGATGGCTGGTCGCAACGTGTCGCCCGCCGATGTCGCGGCCGCGATTACCGCCAACAACTTCCAGTCGGCGGCCGGCCAGACCAAGGGCTATCTGATCGTCTCGAACATCTCGACGAACACGGGCCTGACCGACGTCAACCAGTTCAGGAAGATGATCGTAAAGGCCAAGGACGGCGGTTTCGTCCGGATGGAGGACATCGCGACCGTCGAGCTTGCCGCGCAAAGCACCGATGCGAGCGTCGCCTTCAACGGCGAGCACGCGATCTTCATCGGCGTGCAGGCCACCCCGCAAGGCAACCCGCTGACGCTGGTGAAGGGCGTCCGCGCGCTGTTCCCCGAGCTCGAGCGCAATCTGCCGCCATCGATGAAGATGAAGGTCGCTTACGACTCGACCAAGTTCATCCAGTCCTCGATCGACGAGGTCGAGAAGACGCTGGGCGAAGCCGTGATCATCGTCATCGTGGTGATCTTCCTGTTCCTGGCCTCGTTCCGTTCGGTGATCATTCCGGTCGTCACCATCCCGCTGTCGATGATCGGCGTCTGCACGCTGATGCTCGCATTTGGGTTCAGCTTCAACCTGCTGACGCTGCTCGCCATGGTGCTCGCAATCGGTCTCGTGGTCGACGACGCCATCGTGGTGGTGGAGAACATCCACCGCCATCTGGAAGAGGGCAAGACACCGGTGCAGTCCGCGCTGCAAGGCGCGCGCGAGATCGTCGGTCCCGTCATCTCGATGACAATCACGCTCGCCGCCGTCTATGCGCCGATCGGCTTCCTCGGCGGCCTCACCGGCTCGCTGTTCCGCGAATTCGCCTTCACGCTCGCGGGCTCTGTGATCGTGTCGGGCGTGATCGCGCTGACGCTGTCGCCGATGATGTGCTCGGTGCTGCTCAAGAACACCGAAGAGGGCCGCTTTGCAAAGCTCGTGAACAGGGTGTTCGGCGCAGTGACGCGCTGGTACGGCCGCAGGCTCGATCGCTCGCTCGACTACAAGGCGGTGACCGGCTTGTTCGCGCTGACGATCCTGGGTCTTGTCGGTTTCCTCTATTTGCACACCTCGAAGGAGCTGGCTCCGGAAGAAGACCAGGGCATCGTGTTCGCGGTGACCAAGGCGCCGAAATACGCCAACATCGACTACCTCGATTTCTATGGCGAAAAGCTCGACAAGAAGTTTCAAAGCTTCCCCGAGACCGACCTGCGTTTCGTGCTCAACGGCATCAACGGCCCGCAGGGCGGCATCGCCGGCATGCTGCTGAAGCCCTGGGACGAGCGCAAGCGTTCGTCGATCAAGCTCAAGCCGCTGGTTCAGGCCGAGCTCTCCAAGATCGAGGGCGTGCAGGCGTTCGCATTCAACCTGCCGCCGCTGCCGGGTGGGCCGGGCGGCCTGCCGGTGCAGATGGTGATCAATTCGACCGCGGGCTTCCAGACCGTCTATGAGCAGATGGAGAAGCTGAAGGACGCCGCGCGCAAGAGCGGCATGTTCATCGTCTCCGACAGCGATCTCGCCTTCAACCAGCCGACGGTGAAGGTGAGGATCGACCGTACCAAGGCGCAGGACCTCGGCATCAACATGCAGAACGTCGGCAGCGCGCTGGCCGTGCTGCTCGGCGGCAACTACATCAACCGCTTCAACCTGGAGGGGCGCTCCTATCAGGTGATCCCGCAGGTGCCGCGGGAGAAGCGGCTCTCGCCGGAGGCGCTCGACGGTTACTACGTCACGACCAACACGGGCCAGCAGGTTCCGCTGTCCACCGTCCTGTCGCTCGAGACTTCGACCGAACCGAACTCGCTGACGCACTATAACCAGCTGAACTCGGCGACCTTCTCGGCCGTGCCGATGCCTGGCGTCACCGTCGGCGCGGCGGTCGACTTCCTCGAAGGCGAGGCCAAGAAGCTTCCGCAAGGGTTCAGCCACGACTATCTCGCCGACAGCAGGCAATACGTGCAGGAGGGCAATCAGCTCGCAATCACCTTCGCATTCGCGCTGATCATCATCTTCCTGGTGCTGGCGGCGCAGTTCGAGAGCCTGCGCGATCCGCTGGTCATCATGATCTCGGTGCCGATGGCGATCGTCGGTGCGCTGATTCCGCTGTTCTTTGGTGTGGCGACGATGAACATCTACACCCAGGTCGGCCTGCTGACGCTCGTCGGCCTGATCACCAAGCACGGCATCCTGATGGTGGAGTTCGCCAACGAGCTCCAGGTCAACGAGCGGCTCGACCGCCGCTCGGCGATCGAGATGTCGGCCCGTATTCGTCTGCGGCCGATTCTGATGACGACGGCTGCGATGGTCACCGGTTTGATCCCGCTCTTGACCGCGACCGGCGCCGGTGCGGCGAGCCGCTTCTCGATCGGCCTCGTGGTCGTGGCCGGCATGTCGATCGGCACGCTGTTCACGCTGTTCGTGCTGCCGGCGGTCTACGTTGTGCTCGCGACCGACCACCGCGCCAAGACCGAATCCGAGCGGAACAAGCAGATCGAGGCGCTGGACGTGGGCTCCAGCGCGCTGCGGCCGACCTGAGGCCGTTCAACCCAAGGTGAAGAGCGGCAATGGCCATCGCCATTGCCGCTTTTTTCTTGTCCCGTGCTAGACTTGTGCCGCGCGAAGATTGCACCAGGGCAGGGAAGGCATGATCAGGCGGCGCGAATTCCTGGGAGGGCTTGGCTGCGTTTCGCTGCTGTGTCCGGGCTCGGTCGCGGCACAGAGCGGCAAGACCTACCGTCTCGGCACGCTGACACCGATCGTGCCCATTACGGAGCGGAGTCCGGGCGGCAAGATCCTGATCAAGGTGCTCGGCGAGCGTGGCTTCAGCCTCGGCCAGAATCTCAGTCTCGAGCCTCGCGGCGCGGGAGGCGATGTCGCCAAGCTCCCCGCGCTGATCGCGGAGCTGAAATCCAGGAGCGTCGATGCCATCGTCATCATAGGGTACCCGACGGCGATGGCCGCCAAGGCGGCGGGCGTCCCCACTGTTGCGGCAAGCGGCATCGGCGATCCCGTCGAGACACGGCTCATCGAAAGCCTTGCCCATCCCGGCGGCAACATCACCGGCATTTCGGACGTCGCCGCGACGCTCAGTGCCAAGCGACTGGCGTTGCTGAAGGAGATGTCGCCGAAACTGACCAAGGTCGCCATGCTCTGGAACAAGGACGACCTCGGCATGACCACACGCTATCAGGCATCGGCGAAGGCCGCTCAGGCGCTTGGGCTGACCGTACAGGCACTCGGCGTCCGCGAGCCCGATGATTTCGACGAGGCCTTCTCGGTGATGTCAGGCGATTTGCCGGACGGCATCCTGATGGTGGCGGATGCGCTCACCATTCTCAACCGCAAGCGGGTGTTCGAGTTCGCAGCCGTTCGGAAGCTGCCAGCGATCTACGAGAATGATGATTTCGCCCGCGACGGCGGGCTGATGTCCTACGGACCGGATGTGTCGGAATGTTTCGAGCGGGCGGCAGCACTGGTCGCTCGCATATTCAGCGGGGCGAACCCCGGCGATCTGCCGTTCGAGCAGCCGACCCGCTATCCCCTGGCGCTCAACCTGAAGACGGCGAAGGCGACGGGACTCGAGATTCCACCAACCCTGCTGGCCCTCGCGGACGAAGTCATCGAGTAACCTTGTGCGCTGCGGCAAGAGACAAGCTCCGGCCTTCTTGCTAGGTTTAGCGGGATGAGCATTTCACTCCATCCCGACGCGCCGCAAGGCCGGTCGCTGCCTGCCAGCGCAGCGTCGCGCGAGACGGCTTCCGGGGATGGGCCGCGGCCCGGAATCCGGACCCGGCTGTTCACCAAATATGTCGGGCTGTTCGTTGCTGTGGTGGCCGTTGCGCTGCTCGCCAACGGGCTCTTCGAGGTGTTCTTCTATTATCGTGAGCACAAGGCCGCGCTGATCCGCGTTCAGCGCGAGCAGGCCGAGGCGGCGGCAGCCAAGATCAGCCAGTTCGTCAAGGAGATCGAGAGCCAGCTCGGCTGGACCACGCAATTGCCGTGGTCTGCCGGCTCGATCGAGCAGCGCCGCTTCGATGCGCTAAGGCTTCTGCGCCAGGTTCCGGCGATCACCGAGCTCGCCCAGGTGGACTCGACCGGCAAGGAGCGTCTGCGTGTCTCGCGGCTTGCCATGGACGCGATCGACAGCGGGATCGATCTCTCCAAGGATGCGAAATTCACCGAGGCCGTTGCCCACAAGGTCTACTACGGGCCGGTCTATTTTCGGAGGGAATCCGAGCCCTACATGACGTTGGCGCTGGCCGGCACGCGCAAGGACGCCGGCGTCAGCATCGCGGAAGTCAATCTCAAGCTGATCTGGGACGTTGTTTCGCAGATCAAGGTCGGCGAGCACGGGCACGCCTATGTGGTGGGCTCGGAGGGCCGCCTGATCGCGCATCCCGACATCAGCCTGGTGCTGCGCAACACCGACATGTCCAGGCTCGAGCAGGTGCGCGCGGTGCAAGCCGGCGGCGGCACCATGCCGGACACGCTACAAGAGGCGACCAACATCCAGGGCCAGAAGGTCCTGACGGCGTCCGCACCGATCGCGCCGCTCGGCTGGACCATGTTCGTGGAGCTGCCGGTCGAGGAAGCCTATGCCTCGCTCTACGCCTCGCTCCAGCGTCTGGCGATCGTGCTGCTCGCGGCCTCGATCTTCGCGGTGCTTGCGGGAATCTTTCTGGCGCGCCGCATGGTCGGCCCGATCCAGGCATTGCGCACGGGTGCCGAGCGGATCGGCGGCGGCGATTTCTCGCAGCGCATTTCGATCAGGACCGGTGATGAGCTCGAAGGGCTCGCCAACCAGTTCAACGACATGGGCGCGCGCTTGCAGGAATCCTATGCCGACCTGGAAAACAAGGTCGAGCAGCGCACTGCGGAACTGAGCGAATCATTGCAGCAGCAGACGGCAACCGCCGACGTGCTCAAGGTCATCAGCCGTTCCGCCTTCGACCTGAAATCCGTGCTGACCACGCTGACGGAATCGGCGCAGGCACTATGCGGTGCTTCGCTCGGCATCATCTGCCTCCGCGATGGTGACGTGATGCGGCTCAAGGCTCAGTCGGGCTGCACGCAAGCCTTCATCGACTTCATGGACGCCCATCCGATCCGGCCGGGTCGCGAGACCATTACCGGCCGGGTCTTCACGGACGGCAAGCCGGTTCATGTTCCCGATGTTCGCGAGGACGCCGAGTATAGCTTCGGCAATGCGCCGTCGATTGGCCTCTACCGCGCCGTGCTTGCCGTGCCGCTGATGCGCGACAAGGCGGTGGAAGGCGTGCTGCTGTTGGGACGGCCTGAGCCGGGCCCGTTCAGCCAGCGTCAGATGGATCTGGTGCAGACCTTCGCCGATCAGGCCGTGATCGCGATCGAGAACGTCCGTCTGTTCGAGCAGGTGCAGGAGCGCACCACGGAACTCTTGCAATCCCTCGACGAGCTGCGCACCGCGCAGGACCGGCTGGTCCAGACCGAGAAGCTGGCGTCCCTCGGCCAGCTGACTGCCGGCATCGCCCACGAGATCAAGAACCCGCTCAACTTCGTCAACAACTTCTCCTCGGTATCGACGGAGTTGATCGACGAGCTCAACGAGGTCCTGCAATCGGTAGGTCTCGACCACAAGGCCAAGGAGGAGGTCGCCGAACTTACCCACATGCTCAAGGGCAATCTCGAGAAGGTGGTCCAGCACGGCAAGCGCGCCGATTCCATCGTCAAGAACATGCTGCTGCATTCGCGCGAGGGCTCGGGCGAGCGGCGGCCGGCAGACATCAACGCGCTCGTCGAGGAGAGTCTCAACCTTGCCTATCACGGCGCGCGCGCCGAAAGGCCGGGCTTCAACATCACGCTCAAGCGCGACCTCGATCCGGCCGCCGGCATGCTCGACATCTATCCGCAGGAGATCACCCGCGTCTTCCTCAATCTGATCTCGAACGGCTTCTATGCCGCGACCAAACGGAAGGAGAGCGAGGGCGGCGCGTTTGAGCCGACGTTGAGCGCGTCAACAAAGAATCTCGGCAACAGGGTCGAAATCAGGATCCGCGACAATGGTACCGGCATTCCGCCGGAGGTGAAGGAGAAAATGTTCAACCCCTTCTTCACCACCAAGCCGGCCGGCGAAGGAACCGGGCTTGGCCTGTCGATGAGTCACGACATCGTGGTGAAACAGCATGGCGGCACGGTCGACGTAAATACTGAGCCGGGCGTTTTCACCGAATTCATCATTACGCTGCCGCGCGTGCTGGCAGAAGGCAATACCGGAGGCAGGAATTGAACGTCTACATCCTTGTCGTCGACGACGAGCCCGACGTTGAGGCGCTGTTTCGTCAGCATTTCCGTCGCGACCTGCGCGCGGGCCGTTTTCAGATGGAGTTTGCACCGTCCGCACCGGTGGCCATCGAGCGCGCCGTCGCGGTGCGCGAACCCTCGCTGATCCTGATTCTCTCCGACATCAATATGCCCGGCATGAGCGGGCTCGACATGTTGCCGAAGGTGCGCGCGGAGCGCCCGGATGTGCCCGTTATCATGATCACGGCCTACGGCGATGCGGAAACACGGCGGAAGGCGATCGAGCGCGGCGCGGTCGGGCTTCTGACCAAACCGATCGATTTTGCGCTGCTGCGGCAGGAGATCGACACCAGGCTCGAGCAAGCGGCATGACATCCACGATTCTCGTTGTCGATGATGAACCCGATCTGGAGGCGCTGGTCCTGCAGAAGTTTCGCAGGCAGATTCGCGAAGGGCTCGTCAGCTTCATGTTTGCCCATGATGGAGTCGAGGCGCTGCAATCGCTCGAGCTGCATCCGCATGTCGACCTCGTGGTATCAGACATCAACATGCCGCGGATGGACGGGCTGTCGCTGCTCCAGAAGCTGCAGGAGGCCGAGGACAAGAAGTCGACGATCATCGTTTCGGCCTATGGCGACATGAGCAACATCCGCACCGCGATGAATCGCGGCGCTTTCGACTTCCTGACCAAGCCGATCGATTTCGCGGATCTGGAGACCACGATCCAGAAGACCATCCGCCATGTCGAGACGCTGCGTGAGGCACGGCGCCGGCAGGCGGAGGCCGAGCGTGCGCATGCCTCGCTGTCGCGCTACTTCTCGCCCGAGATCGCCAAGCGTCTGGCCGCGGCGAGCGGCGAGAGCGACGGCATGGAGGTGCAGTGGCGCGATGTGGCGACTATTTTCACCGACATCACCGGTTTCACGACGCTGGTCGAGAGTGCCGCGCCGGAGACACTGGGTGGGCTCCTCAACGCTTATGTCGGCGGGATGACCGACATCGTCTTCCAGCACGAAGGCACCGTCGCAAAGATCATTGGCGATGCCATCCAGGTGCTGTTCAATGCTCCCGGCGATCAACCCGATTTTGCGACGCGCGCGGTCGCCTGCGCCCATGATCTCGATATATGGGCCGAAGACTTCCGCCTGCGCTGGAAGGACAAGGGCGTCAATTTCGGCACGACGCGCGTCGGCGTCCATGCCGGGCCTGCGCTGGTCGGCAATTTCGGCGGCAGCCGCTTTTTCGACTACACAGCCTATGGCGATACCATCAACACGGCGGCGCGGCTGGAAGCCGCCAACAAGCATCTTGGTACCCGCATCTGCGTCAGCGCCACCATCGCCAGGAGCGCTGCGAATTTCCAGGGACGGCCAGTCGGCGACCTCATGCTGCGTGGCCGCAGCGAGCCGCTGCGCGCTTTCGAGCCACTCCCGCCGGCAAGATTCGAAACACCTCTGACGGCGCAATACTCCGAAGCCTTCGCCAAGCTCGAAGCCGGTGACGTCGCGGCCATGCCGGCCTTCGCCGCGCTGGTCGGCATGCATGCCGATGATGCGCTGGCCGGCTTCCACCTCAAGCGCCTGCTCAACGGTGCCAAGGGCGTTCGCATGCAACTGGAATAGGGATTCGAAAATGACCCGCGAATTCGCCGCCGGCAATTATCGCTTCATTCCGTCCGTGTTCCAGTATTCGGCCGGCGCCGCCGCCGATCCCGGCTACGAGATCGAGCGGGTTCGCTTCGATCGTCTCGTGCCGCTCGCCGAAGGATTTGCGCTCGCCGCAAGATTCATCCAGGAGGCCGGGCGTCCGCTAACGGCGTTCTGCGCCTGCGAGTTGCGCTCGCCGGCCGCGTTCACGGAGGAAGGCTTCCGCAACTTCAATCTGCACTATGTCAAGACGCTGTCTGAATGGGGCATCTTCGACGGCACCACCAATCCGGTGGCACGCAGCAATGTCTGTCCCGAGATCGATCCACCGAGCGAACCTTCCTTCCATGCATTCTCCTTCACGCGGCCGACGCGATCGAGCACGCCGACCTTCGTGATCGCCGGCGGTGCCGAGGCGCGCGAGGGAACCGGCAGCTATGTCGAGCGCACCGTGCGCTACCGCGACCTCAGCCCGGAGGGCATCACTGAGAAGGTCCGCTTCACCACCGCGCAGATGGAAAGCCGCCTTGCGGCATTCGGTTTCGGCTGGAAGGAGACGACCGCCGCGCAGGCCTATTCGATCCGCGATTTTCATCATGCGCTGGCGGGCGAACTGGTGCGTCGCGGCGCTTTGCGCTCAGGCCTCACATGGCACTTCGCGCGGCCGCCAGTCGTCGATCTCGAATTCGAGATGGATTGCCGCCGCGTGGTGCGCGAGGTCGTGATTTAAAGCATGATGGGTTTTGGTTGAATCGATTGGGCCATGGGGTGCTCAACCTCTCCCGCTTGCGGGAGAGGTCGCGCCGAAGGCGCGGGTGAGGGCTTTCTCCTCTTGGGGATTCTCGATTGCGGAGACACCCTCTCCCCAGCCCTCCCCCGCAGGCGGGGGAGGGAGCGCACCTTCCTTGAGGCACCAATCAAGCCTGATCTCATCGCGCTTCAGCGCTGGCGCGGATCGAGTGCGTCGCGCAGGCCGTCGCCGAGCAGGTTCAGGGACAGCACCACCAGGAAGATCGCAAGGCCCGGCCAGATCGCCATCCACGGCGCCTGCGTCAGGAAGCGCTGGGCGGCGTTGAGCATGCTGCCCCAGGACGGCGCAGGCGGCTGCTGACCGAGGCCGAGAAACGACAATGCGGCTTCCGCGATGATGGCCGCGGCGATCGACAGCGTCGCCTGCACCAGCAGCGCCGGCAGGATGTTCGGGAGGATGTGAGCGAATGCGATCCGCCAGGACGGGTTGCCGAGCGCGCGCGCCGCCTCGACATAGTCTTCCGCCTTCACGCTCAGCACCTGCCCGCGGGTCAGGCGGATGAATACTGGAGTGGCCGAGATGCCGATCGCGATCATGGCGTTGCCGAGGCTCGGGCCCAGGAACGCCGCGAGCGCGATCGCCAGGATCAGGAACGGGCATGCGAGCATTGCATCGGTGATCCGGCTGATCAGCGCGTCGGTGAAGCCACCGCGGTAACCGGCGAGCAGGCCGAGCGGTACGCCGATGCCAAGCGCGATCGCGACCGAGATCGCGCCGGCGAGCAGCGAGGCGCGCGCGCCGTAGATGACGCGGCTCAATATGTCGCGGCCGAGCTCATCGGTGCCGAACCAGTGCAGTGCGGTGGGGGGCTTGCGCACCAGGCTCCAGCTCGTGGCGACGGGATCATAGGGAACGATCAGCGGCGCGAGCAGGGCCAGCAGGATGAACGCCGTCATCACGACGAGCCCCACTACCGCCGCCTTGCGCTTGAACAGGCGGCGCCGGGCGCGACGGGCGAGGCTGTCGAGCTCGCTCGTATCAGTGACGGGATTGGCCGAGAGTGCGGTATCGGTCACGGCCTAGCCCCTCAGCCGCGGATTGACGAGGATATAGGCGATGTCGGCGATCAGGTTGAGCGTAATGTAGATGGTCGCGGTGACCAGAACGACACCCTGGACGACCGCATAGTCGCGGTTGAACACCGCGTCGACGATCAGCTTGCCGAAGCCGGGAATGGAGAATATCTGCTCGGTCAACACGGCGCCCGACAACAGCGTGCCGAGTTCGAGCGCGCCGAGCGTGATCACCGGCGTCAGCGCATTGCGCATGGCGTGCTTGAGGATGACGGTCCGCTCCAAAAGGCCCTTGGCGCGCGCGGTGCGGACATAGTCGCTCTCCAGCACCTGGAGCATGGCGCTGCGCGTATGGCGCATCAGGATCGCGGCGATGGCGTTGCCGAGCACGAAGGCCGGCATGATCGTGGCGGCAAGGCTCGCGCGCCAGTTCTCCGTCAGCGGCACGTAGCCGGAAGCCGGCAGCCAGCCGAGCTCGATCGAGAACAGGAAGATCAGCATGATGCCGAGCCAGAAGTTCGGCGTCGAGATGCCCCACAGCGCAAACAAATTGGCACCGTAGTCCCAGGCCGTGCCCTTCTTGACCGCCGAGACGATGCCGGCGGGAATGCCGATCAGGAACGCGATCAGGATCGCCATTGACGCGAGTTGCAGCGTCACGGGAAGCTTCTGCGCGATCAGCGCGCGCACCGGCATCTTGTTGCGCAGGGATTCACCGAAGTCGCCGGTCAGAACCCCCTTCATCCAGTAGGCGTATTGGACCGGGATGGGTTGATCGAGCCGATATTGCCGGCGGATCTGCGCGATCACGGCTGGATCACGCTCTTCGCCCGCCATCACCAGCGCCGGGTCGCCCGGCAGGAGCTGCTGGAGCGAGAAGATCAGCACCGACACGAAGAACAGCGTCGGCACGATCTGCGCAAGACGGCGGGCGAGGAAGTTCAGCATCCGCTTGGCGTCACTTCAGCTTGAGGCCGACGACGCGCACGAGTCCATCAGGCATCTGCTTGTAGCCTTCAAGCTTGGTCGTGTGGGCGATGATGATCCGGCGGTGGTAGAGATAGAGGATCGGTTCCTCCTCCTGAACCAGCTTCGCCAGGGTCTCATAGATCGCCTTGCGCTTGTCCTGATCGGTGACCAGCCGGGCATCCTCGAGCGCCTTGTCGGCCTGTGGGTTGTTCCACGCGCTGTAATTCTGCGGAGCATCGCTGTGCAGGAAGATGTAGGAGTTGCCGTCGGGATCGATGCGGCCGCTCCACGCAAGCATGTAGGCCTGATAATCGCCGGTCTCGGCCTGCTTGAGGCCCGTTGCGAACTCAGTGACGCGGATCTTCATGTCGAAGCCGGCTTCCGCGGTCATCGACTGGATTACCTGCGCCGGCGTTTCGTTTTCCGGACCTTTCGGCACCAGAAAGTCGACGCTGACAGGCGGTGTCACGCCGGCTTCCTTCAACAGCGCCTTGGCCTTCTCAACGTTACGGGCGCGGACCGGAACGGCCCTCTGATAGTAGGGATGATCGGGATTGACCCATTGGTTGCCGACCCGAAACTCGCCGTTGAAGACGACCTGGTTGATCGCCTCGCGGTCGATGGCAAGATCGAGCGCCTGGCGAACCTTGGCGGACTGACTGAGCGGTCCTTTGGCCTTGTCCTTGCCGATGTTGAGCGTGACGCCCTGATAGCCGAGCTCGATGGCGGTCGCGACCTTCAGCCGCGAGTCGGCCCGAACGTCCTTCAGGTCGGTCGCGAGCACGCGCTCGATCAGGTCGAGCCCGCCGGATTTCAGATTGGCGAGCCGCACCGTGGGGTCGATGATCGGCTGGAACACGACGCGGTCGATGAAGACGTTGTCCTTGTTCCAGTAGTCGGCGAACTTCTCGAGCACGATGCGGTCCTGCTGCACGCGCTCGACGAACTTGTAAGGACCGGCACAGACTGGATGCAGGCCGAACTTGTCACCTTCGGCCTTCGCGGCCTTCGGCGAGACCATCATGCCGGCGCGGTCGGTGAGCTGAGCGAGCAGCGGCGAGAACGGTGCCTTGAGCGCCAGCCTGATGGTGAGGGGATCGACCACCTCGACGTGATCGACCGAGGCGAGCTCCGGCTTGCGGAACGAGCCGGGAAGGGTGAGGTGCCGCTCGAGCGAGAATTTCGCGGCTTCCGCGTCGAGCGGCTCGCCATCATGGAATTTCACGCCGGGCCGGAGCTTGATGACGAGCGCCTTGCCGTCGTCCGCGGTCTCGCTGGAGAGCGCAAGTTGCGGCACGATGTTCAGCTTCTCGTCGATGTCGAACAGCTTGTCGCAGAATGCGGCGAACACGATGCGGCCGACATAGGTGCGCGCCATGGTCGGATCGAGAATATCGGGGTCCTCGGCGAGCCCGATGCGCAGCGTGGTCTGGGCCTGCGCGGCGCCGAGTGATACCAGCAATGTGGCGGCCGTCGCCGCGAGACGGAATATCTTCATTGCATCATCCCCATCGCTGTCAGCTATCTCGGTGTTGCCGGTGCATCTTGTATATCAACCCCTGAGGGGCCAGCGCCTTCCGTCTTTCGGCTGAAGGCGGCAACCAATTTCGCAAGCGCCGGCGACAACGCGTGCGAGGTGGGCAATATGGCGTCAGCTGGAGGCAGCTCCGCGACGCGGTGACATGCCGTGGCATGGCCGCTGCTATCAGCCAAAAGTTGCGGTGCCTCGCTGCGGCAGCGGTCGACCACGAACGGGCAGCGGGTGTGAAAGCGGCAGCCTGTCGGCGGGTTGAGCGCACTCGGCATCTCGCCCTTGAGCAGGATAGTGCTTCGCCTTGCGTGCGGTTGCGGGAGCGGAATCGCGGACAGGAGTGCGCGGCTATAGGGATGACGCGGCCTGGCGAAGAGCGCATCGGCTTCAGCCGTCTCGACGATTTGGCCGAGATTCATGACGGCGACGCGGTCGGCGATATGCTTCACCACGGCAAGATCGTGCGAGACGAAGATGTAAGCGAGGTCGAGCCGGTCCTGCAATTCGCGCAGCAGATTCAGGATCTGCGAGCGGATCGACACATCGAGCGCCGAAACCGGCTCGTCGCAGATGATCAGCCTGGGCTCGACCGCGAGCGCACGCGCAATCGCGATGCGCTGGCGCTGGCCGCCGGAGAATTCATGCGGATAGCGGCGCGCCAGCCGCGGTTCCAGTCCGACGAGCTGCAAAAGTTCCGCAACGCGCTCGCGCCGGCGAGATGGCGGGACGAGATCATGCAGCGCCAGAGGCTCGGTCAGGATCTGGCCGACCGTCATGCGCGGGTTGAGCGAAGCGTAGGGATCCTGAAAGATGATCTGCGCCTTTCGGCGGAAGGCGCGGAGCGCATTGGCGTCGAGCGTGAGCAGGTCGCGATCCTCGAAACGAACGCTGCCCGCATCCGGCTCGATCAGCCGCAGCACCAGCCGGCTGACCGTCGATTTGCCGCAACCGGATTCGCCGACCAGCGCCAGCGTCTTTCCGGCTTCTAGCGTAAAGCTCACGCCGTCGACTGCCTTGACGAGGGCCTTGGGTCTGCCGAACAGTGAACGCTCGGCAACGAAGTGCTTGACCAGATTTTCGACCTCGAGCAGCGCCATCACGACACCAGTTGCTCGAGCGGCGCGCGGATGCAGCGCGAGAGGTGGCCGGTGCTCACTTCGGCAAGCGGCGGCGGCGCTTTCGTGCAGGCCTCCAGCACGAACGGGCACCTCGCCGCGAACCGGCAGCCGGCCGGCGGCTGCGCCATGTTCGGCACCATGCCCTCGATGGTCGCAAGCTGCTCGGCGCGGTGGTCGAGCCGTGGGATCGAGCCGAGCAGGCCGACGGTATAGGGATGTTGCGGCGAGGCGAACAATTCGTCCACAGGCGCGCGCTCGACGATCTCGCCGGCATACATCACGGCGACCTCGTCGCAGACTTCGGCGACGACGCCGAGATCATGAGTGATCAGGATGATGGCGGCGCCGCTCGCCGCCTTCAACTCGCGCATCAGCTCCAAAATCTGTGCCTGCAAGGTGACGTCGAGCGCCGTGGTCGGCTCGTCGGCGATCAAAAGGCGGGGGTCGCAGGCCAGCGCCATTGCGATCATCACGCGCTGGCGCATGCCGCCGGAGAGCTTGTGCGGATATTCGTCGATGCGTCGCTCGGGCGACGGGATATGGACGCGGCGGAGCAGCTCGATCGCCCGCTCGCGGGCGCTCTTCGTTGAGCCGCCGCGGTGGCGCAGGATCGTCTCGATGATCTGGTCGCCGATGGTGAAGCTCGGATTGAGCGAGGTCATCGGCTCCTGAAAGATCATCGCTAGCCGGTTGCCGCGCAGGTCGCGCAGGCTCTTGTCGGAGCTTCGCAGGAGATCAACGCCATCGAAGCGGATGTTGCCGGTGACCTCGCTGGTCTGCTTCGGCAACAGCCCCATGATCGCAAGCGAGGTCACGCTCTTGCCGCAGCCGGATTCGCCGACGAGCCCGAGCGTCGCGCCATTGGCGACGCTGAGATCGACGCTGTCCACCGCGTGGGTGATGCGACCATCGTCGCCGTGGAAGCGGACGCGCAGGCCCTCAATCTCGATGAGGGGTGCTGCGCTCATTGCTCTGTCGTGCGGGCCGCTGCGATGCGGGCATCGATCACGGCGCGGTCGGTAATCCCGGCGGGGTTCCGGCGCGTCGGCAGCGAGTGGCGGAAATGCACCCAGAGCTCGTTGCTGACCTGCTCGAGCCGTGCCAGCTCCGCAAGCGGATCGGGGTGATCGTCGACTCGCAGGTCGAGTGCGGACCATTCCTCCTCGCCATGAATGAGCAGTGCGGCGGACTGCTTGCCGCGCTTGTCGCCGCCGGCGGCCTCGCCGGCGCGCATCGCCGCGAGCAGGCGGCGTGGGAAGGGCAGGCTGTCATTGGCGATGTAGGTCTTTGCCGTCTCGCTGAGGACGTCGGGACCGGCAAGCATGTTGCCGGCAATGGAGAAGCCGCTTCCCGCCGTGTGTCCGCACCAGTCGACGCAGTCGCTTCCGGTGTGCGCCGCGACCTCTCCGCTGGCATCCATGATGTGGACCTGACGGCTTTCGCGGCCATCATCGGTCGCGAGCAGCGCCGCGAGCACGTCGTGTGCGTTGAGGCCTTCGCGCAGCAGCTTGACGCCGTCGATGCCATAATAGGGATTGACGAAAGCTTGTGTCGCGATGGCGCCAAGGCCGGCGGCGATGAAGGGGACGCGCGCGCCGACGGCGAAGAAGCGCGTCGCAACGGCTATGCCGAACTGGCCGGTGGCAGGATCTCGCGCGATGATCGACCAGGTCATGTCGTGCCCATAGTCCCTTAGCGTCCCGCCGCGTAACCCTGCATGCCCCGTGGATTGGCGGCGGCGCGACGGCGCACCCCGACGCGCGATGCGGCGGTGAGGCGGCCTTCGGACCAGTCGGGGCCGACCTCCACGATATGCCCGCGCTCGCGCAAAGTCTCGATCGTCGCCTTGGGCACGCGGTTCTCGACCACGAGCACGCCGGGACGCGCGGTGCGCGGCCAGAACGATATGGGGAAATGCTCCGAATGCCAGGCCGGCGCGTCGATCGCTTCCTGGAGATTGAGGTTGCAATGGACATGGCGCAGGAAGAACTGGGTGATCCACTGATCCTGCTGGTCGCCGCCCGGGGATCCCCAGGCCAGATACGGCTCGCCGTCCCGCAGCGCCATGGTCGGCGACAGCGTGGTGCGGGGACGCTTGCCCGGCGCGAGCGAGGCGGGGTGGTCTTCCTCCAGCCAGAACATCTGGGCGCGGCTGCCGAGGCAAAAGCCGAGCTCCGGAATGACCGGTGAGGATTGCAGCCAGCCGCCCGACGGCGTCGAGGACACCATGTTGCCGGCTTTGTCGATGATGTCGAAATGCACGGTGTCACCGCGCACCTCGCCGAAGCGGCCGACTGTCGGCTCGCCGGCGCCGAGCGCGCCGACCGCCTCGCGTTGGCCTTCGGCGCGGCGCAGCTTGACGACCCCGCCAAAACCTTCGACCGAGCCGGGCCGGAAGTCGAGCGAGGCCTTGTCGGTGACCAGCCTGCGGCGTTCGTCGTTATAGGCATCCGACAGGAGCGTCGTGATCGGGATCTCGTTGAACTTGGGATCGCCGTAGAATTTTTCGCGGTCCGCGAAAGCGAGCTTGGCGCATTCGATCTGGAGATGGATGAATTCCGCACCCGTCGGATCGAGGCCGTCGAGCGCAAAACCCTTGAGCAGAGCGAGCTGCTGCAGCGTTACCGGACCCTGGCTCCAGACGCCGGCCTTGCAGACGGTGTAGCGTCCGTAGTCATAGGTCAGCGGCGCCTCGATCGTCGGCTGCCAGCGCGCCATGTCGTCGGCCGAGAGCACGCCGCGATGCGGCGAGCCGCTGACGTCCATCACCTCCTGCGTCCGGCAGAACTTGTCGATGGCTTCGGCGACGAAGCCTTGCGACCAGGCTTTTCTCGCGCGCTCGATCTCGGCGTCGCGGCCACCGCTGCCGCTTTCGGCCTCGCTCAGGATGCGTGAATAGGTGGCGGCGAGCGTCTTGTTGGTGAAGAGCGTGCCGGGCTTTGGAACTTCGCCGTTCGGCAGGTAGACCGCCGCCGATGTCGGCCAATGCTTGCGGAACAGTTGCTCGACGGTCTTGATCGTGGCGCAGGCGCGCTCCACCAATGGATAGCCGTCGCGTGCGTAGGAGATCGCGGGTTCCAGCACGTCGCGCACACGCATCGTGCCGTAGTCGCGCAGCAGCATCATCCAGGATTCGAAGGTGCCGGGAACGCAGGCCGCGAGCAGGCCGGTGCCGGGCACCATGTCGAGTCCTTCGCTCTTGTAGTGGGCGATGGTAGCGCGCGCCGGCGCCGGGCCCTGGCCGCAGATCACCTCGGTGCGGCCGCGCTTGACGTCATGCACGATGATGGGCACATCGCCGCCGGGGCCGTTGAGATGCGGCTCGACGACCTGAAGCGTGAATGCGGTCGCGACGCCGGCGTCAAACGCGTTGCCACCTTTTTCGAGGATGGCCATGCCGACGGCGGTCGCGATCCAGTGGGTGGTGGCGACGACCCCGAACGTGCCTTCGATCTCGGGCCTCGTCGTGAAGGGATCCGGATTGATGTTGCTGGCCATGGGACATCACTTTTCTTGTTTGCGGCGGGCGCAATTGATCACAGGCAAGACCCGCTGCCAATTGCGCGGGCGGCATGGCACGCGCGCGTCACGCCGGTACCGGTGCGGTGTTGACGGCGTGGCAGGCGACGCCGTCAATCAGTTGCGGCGTCTCCTTTCGACAGAGATCGAAGGCGAGGGGGCAGCGCGGATTGAAGGCGCAGCCCGGCGGCGGATTGATCGGGTTCGGAATCTCGCCCTTGACCGGAATACGCTGGCGGCCGGACATCGCCAGATCCGGCACCGCGCCGAGCAGCATCTTGGTATAGGGCATGCGCGGGCGCGCGAACAGCTCACGGCCTTCGGCGATTTCGACGATGCGGCCGAGATACATCACGCCGACGCGGCTCGCCATGTGGCGGACCACCGCAAGGTTGTGGCTGATGAACATGTAGGTGAGACCGAACTTGTCCTGGAGGTCGCGCATCAGGTTGAGGATCTGCGCCTGCACGGACACGTCGAGCGCCGAGGTCGGCTCGTCGCAGACGATGAACTCGGCGTCGGACGCCAGCGCCCGCGCGATCGCGATGCGCTGGCGCTGGCCCCCGGAGAATTCATGCGGATATTTCAGCCGGTCGTCGGGATGCAGTCCCACCAGGCTCAACAATTCGCCGACGCGGGCCTGGATGTCGCGCTCGCCCTGGATCAGATCGAAGGCGCGGATCGGCTCGGCGATGATGGCGTCGACCCGGAAGCGCGGATTGAGACTCGCATAGGGATCCTGGAAGATCATCTGGATGCGGCGGCGCAGGCGGCGGCGTGCCGGCCCCTGCTTCGGATCCGTCATCGAGACGCCGTCGATCAGCACCTGGCCCGAGCTCGGCGGCAGCAACCCGACGATCATCCGTGCGACCGTCGTCTTGCCCGAGCCCGATTCTCCGACCAGCGCAAACGTCTCGCCCTTGTTGATGTCGAAGGTGACGCCATCGACGGCCTTGAGATATTCGAGCTGGCCGCCTTCGAGCACCCGGTTCAGCCATGGTTTCGAAACGTCGAAGACGCGGCGCAGATTCCTGGCCTGGACGAAGGGCGCGCTCATGCTGCGCTCTCCGCGGGGGCGTTGTCATAGAGATGACAGGCGACCGATTGCGCGCCTTGGGCGAGCGGCTCGGGCCGCTCGACCCGGCAGCGGTCGAACGCAAAGGCACAGCGCGGATTGAACGAGCAGCCCCGCGGGATCGCCGACAGGCGCGGCATAGAGCCCGGGATCTGTACCAGTCGTTTGTCATCACCGGCGAGCGTTGGAATCGCGCCCATCAGGCCCTTGGCATAGGGGTGCAGCGGATTCTTCACGACGTCCTGCACCGGGCCGATCTCGGCGACGCGGCCGGCATACATCACCGCGACGCGGTCCGAGGTCTCCGCGATCACGCCCATGTCGTGGGTCACCAGCATCACGGCGGTGCCGTGGTCGCGTCCGAGCCGCTTGATCAGCGAGATGATCTGCGCCTGCACGGAGACGTCGAGCGCGGTGGTCGGCTCGTCCGCAATGATCAGCTCGGGTTCGGCGCAGATCGCCAGCGCAATCACCACGCGCTGCCGCATGCCGCCGGAGAATTCATGCGGATAGCCGTCGATGCGTTTTTCCGGCGCGGGGATGCCGACCTCGGCGAGGAGATCGATGGCGCGGCGGCGCGCGGCCTGTTCGGACAGGTTGAGGTGCGTGCGGATCGTTTCCACGATCTGGTCACCGACTTTGTAGAGCGGGTTCAGCGAGGTCAGCGGATCCTGGAAGATCATGCCGATCCGCTTGCCCCTGACGCGGCGCATCTCCTCCGGCGGCAGATTGTCGATCCGCGAGCCGGCGAGATGGATCTCGCCGCCGGCGATGCGGCCCGGCGGATCGATCAGGCCGATCACCGCGAGCCCGGTGACCGACTTGCCGGCGCCGGATTCGCCGACCACGCCCAGCACCTCGCCCTTGGCAATGTCGAACGAGACGCCGTCGATCGCGCGCAGCGTGCCGCGGCGGGAGGCGAACTCCACCTGAAGGTTACGCACGGAGAGAACTGTATCGGTCATGAACGAGGTGGACTCACCTGAGCTTGGGATTGAGCGCGTCGCGCAGCCAGTCGCCGAGCAGGTTGATCGACAGGATCAGCGCGGCGAGTGCGAGCCCGGGGAAGGCGACGATCCACCATTCACCCGCGAACAGATAATTGTTGCCGATGCGGATCAGCGTGCCGAGCGACGGCGTGGTGTCCGGCAGGCCGACGCCGAGGAACGACAGGGTCGCCTCGGTGATGATGGCAAGTGCGAGGTTGATCGTGGCGATGACCAGGATCGGCCCCATCGTGTTCGGCAGCACGTGCCGCAGCATGATCTTTGGTGCGGGCAGGCCGATCAGCTGCGCGGCGGCGACATAGTCCTTGTTCTTCTCGACCATCACGGAACCGCGCACCGTCCGGGCGTACCCCACCCAGAAACTGAGGCCGATCGAGATCACCAGCACCACCAGCATTCCGGTGGCATCCAGCCTGTTGCCGAGCACCGATTTCGCCACGCCGTTGACCAGCAGCGCGATCAGGATGGCGGGGAACGTGAGTTGGACATCCGCGATCCGCATGATCACGCCATCGACCGCGCCCCCGAAATAGCCGGCGATCAGCCCGAGCGCGATGCCGAGCGCGCCGGCAAAGATCACGCCGGCCACGCCGACGGCGAGCGAGATGCGCAAGCCATAAAGGATGGCGGAGAACACGTCGCGGCCCTGCTCGTCGGTGCCGAGCAAGAACGGGCTCTGGCCGTCGGCGGTCCAGAGCGGCGAGATCCGCGAGTTCATCAATTGGAGCTGCGCCGGATCGAAGGGGTTCTGCACCGCCAGCCAGGAGGCGAAAATCGCGAGCAGGAAAAACAGCAGGGCGATCGCGGCCGCGACCATGGTGAGACGCGAGCGGCGGAACGAATAGAAAATGTCGCTATCAAGCGCTCGGCTGAGCCGGCTGCGGGCGGCATGCGTCGGCGGCGCGGTCTGCTTGTCGGAATTGGAGGCGACTGCGTCGGACATGCAGGGCTGCCTTATGTCGCGCGGCTGACGGTTGAGCGCAGGCGCGGATCGACCACGGTGTAGAGGATGTCGACCACCAGATTGATGGTGACGAAGATCAGCGAGACCATCAGCAGGTAGGCGGCCATGATCGGGATATCGACGTTTTGCACGGCCTGCACGAACAGAAGTCCCATGCCCGGCCACTGGAACACGGTTTCGGTAATAATCGAAAATGCAATAACCGAGCCAAACTGCAGCCCGGCAACGGTGATCACGGGAATCAGCGTGTTCTTCAGCGCGTGGCCGAAATGAATGGCACGGGTAGTCAGCCCCCGAGCACGCGCGAAGCGGATGTAATCGGTACGCATCACTTCCAGCATCTCCGCGCGCACCAGCCGCATGATCAGAGTCATCTGGAACAGGCCGAGCGTGATCGACGGCATGATCAGCGCCTTGAGGCCCGACAGCGTCAGCAGGCCCGTGGTCCACCAGCCGAGCTTGACCACCTCGCCGCGGCCAAACGAGGGCAGCCAGCCCAATGTCACCGCGAACAGATAGATCAGGAGGATGCCGATCAGGAAGGTCGGCAGCGAGATGCCGATCAGGGACACCGCCTGGAATAGCTTGGCGAGCAGGGTGTCGCGCTTCAGTGCGGAATAGACGCCCATCAGGATGCCGAATACCATCGCGAACAGCGTGGCGCAGATCGCAAGCTCCAGCGTCGCCGGCATGCGCTCCATCAATAGCGCGGAAACCGGCTGGCGGAACTGGTAGGAGACGCCGAACTTGAATTGCGCGGCGTCGCCGAAATAGCGGATGAACTGCACCGGCACGGGATCGTCGAGGCCGAGCGATTTTCGCACGGCTTCGCGCTCGGCTGCGGGCGTGTCGAGAGAGACGATCTGGTTGACGGGGTCGCCGGCGAAACGGAACATCGAGAACGCGATGATGCCGACGGCGAACATGACGCCGATGGCCTGGACGGCGCGGCGAAGTGTGAAAGCGAGCATTCCTTCCACTTCCTTGAGTGACGCCCGGCCGACGTCGCTGTCGGCCGGAAAAGGAAAGGTCCCGGAAGCCTGATGCCGCCGGGACCATGTGTTCAGACGAGGCTAGTCCTGCTTGGAGGCCCAGTGGAACATGACGAGGTTGTCGGCGCGCTGCGGCAGCTTCACTTTCTTCGACACGCCCCAGGCCAGCGCCTGCTGGTGCAGCGGGATGTAGGCCCAGTCCTTGATGCTGATCTCATAAGCCTGCTTGATCAGCTGATTGCGCTTGTCGGTGTCGGTCTCGACCAGCACCTTGTCGGTGATGGCGTCGAATTCCTTGTTGCAGTAGCCGCCGAGATTGGCCTCGCCGCGGGATGATTTCGGATCGTTGCGGCAGCCCATGATGTCGTAGAGCACGTTGTGGGAATCCATCGTGCTCGGCGTCCAGCCCAGCATGTAGAACGAGGTCTGGTAGCCGCCTTGCTTCAGAACCTTGGCGAAGTATTGCGCCTTGGGCTGCGCCAGCAGGTTGATCTTGACGCCGACGCGGGCGAGCATGCCGACGACGGCCTGGCAGATCGCGGCGTCATTGACGTAGCGATCGTTCGGACAATCCATGGTGACCTCGAAGCCGTCGGGATAGCCGGCCTCGGTCAAGAGCTTCTTGGCGCCGTCGGGATCGAATTTCGGCCGCGTGAAGTCCTTGGACAGCGCGAACAATTCCGGAGCGATCATCAGCGCCGACGGCGTCGACAAGCCGCGCATCACGCGCGTCTTGATCAGCTCGATGTCGATCGCCTTGTAGAAGGCCTCGCGGACGCGGACGTCCTTGAACGGGTTCTTGCCCTTGACGTTGGAGTAGAGCAACTCGTCACGGGTCTGATCGAAGCCGATGAAGATGGTACGCAGCTCCGGTCCTTTCAGCACCTGGGCGTTAGGGCTCGCATCGACGCGAGCAATGTCCTGGATCGGCACCGGCTCGATCACGTCCACTTCACCCGAGAGCAGCGCAGCGACGCGGGTGGCGTCGGAGGCGATCGGGGTAAAGATGATCTCCTTCAGGTTACCTTCCATCTTGCCCCAGTAGTTGGGATTGGCCTTGAACACGGTCTTCACGCCGGGCTGATGGCTCTCGATGGTGAAGGGGCCGGTGCCGTTCTCATGCAGCGAAGCATAGCCCGGCGAGGTCGCGGACACCGGCGTCGGTTCAACGGCGTTGTTCGCCTCGGCCCACTTCTTGTCCATGATGTACCAGACGTCCCAGGCCGAATTCAGGATGGGATTGGGCGAGGGCAACACGAAATCGACCGTGTAGTCGTCGACCTTCACGACCTTGACGTCCGCCGCCAGGCGCGTCTGCATATTGGAGTTCTTGTTGCGGACACGGTCGGCGGAGAACACCACGTCGTCGGCGGTGAAGGGGTCGCCGTTGTGGAATTTCACGCCCTTGCGCAAATGGAAGCGCCAGCGGGTCGGCTCCGGCGTCTCCCAGCTTTCCGCCAGAGCCGGGATGATCTTCAGATCCTTGTCGCGTGCGGTCAGGCCTTGATAGACATGGCCGAGATGCGCGTGGGTGGTCGACTCGTTCAGCGAGTAGGGATCGAGCGACTTCAGGTCGCCCTGGTTGGCGTAGCGGAGGGTCTGGCCGGATACCGGCGAGAGCGTCAACGCAAGCATACCGGCGAGCGTCGCCGCAAACAGACTTCGACCAACCGACATTCTTGACCCTCTCCACTCTCCCGCGCCGCGATTTTTGATCGTTCGGCCGGCTGATGAAACCATGTTGCCCAGAGTTTTTGCACCGTGCAAGCGCCATTCTAGCAAGGAACGCGCCAACTTGCGCCGCTGTGCAGCAATGCTGACGGATAGTCCGACAGATCGTCCGCCGGCGACATTCGACTTTTGATTGACCATATTGACCGAATGCGGGAGGGGTCATATGGCCCCCGCATCAGGTCGCTTGCGTCGCACCACAACTCGCGGTGATACTGCGGCGAGGCCGCCCGAATCCAATCAGGAGGGGACATGAAGGTTAACATCGAAATCGACTGCACACCCCTCGAGGCCCGCCAGTTCTTCGGGTTGCCCGACGTCGGGCCGATGCAGATGGCGGTCATGGACAAGTTGCAGCAGCAGGTGCTGAGCAACATCGAAAAGGTCTCGCCGGAATCGCTGATCCAGAGCTGGTTCTCGTTCGATCCGAAGCTCGCCGAACAGTTTCAGAACATGTTCGTGACGATGGCCGGGCTCGGCGCGCCGCGCAGCGGCGACAAAAAGAAGTAATGCCGTTCGAGCCGGACGGAGCAGAGACGTCGCCCCGGCTCCGTCCGCCGAGTCTCGGACTCCTGCTCGCGGAAGCGCGCGGCCTGATCGAATTCAACGCCAGCGTGTTCCTGTCGCCGCTGCTGATGCGAGCGCCCAGGGGCGATGGTCATCCGGTGCTGGCGCTGCCGGGCTTTCTCGCCAGCGATCTGTCGATGGCGCCGATGCGCCGCTATCTGCACGAGCTCGGCTATGACGCCCAGGCCTGGCGCATGGGCCGCAATCTCGGCGGGCTGGCGCGCGTTCGGGACGCGCTGCGTGTCCGTCTGGCGGAAATTCATGCAGCGACCGGGCGAAAGGTGAGCCTCGTCGGATGGAGTCTCGGCGGCGTCTATGCCCGCGACCTCGCGCTCCAGGCACCCGACATGGTCCGCTATGTCGTCACGCTCGGCAGCCCCTTCACCGATGACGTGCGGGCGACCAATGCGACGCGGCTCTATGAGGCGCTGTCGGGCGAGCGGGTCGAGGACCTTTCAGAGCTGCGCGAGGCCATCGCCGGCGACCTGCCGGTGCCCTGCAGCTCGATCTTTTCGCGCAGCGACGGCATCGTGCATTGGCGGACCTGTCAGTGCCGGCCTTGCGAGCGAGCCGAGAACATCGAGGTCTATTTCGCGAGCCATATCGGGCTCGGGGTCAACCCCGCAGCGCTATGGGCCGTGGCTGATCGGCTGGCTCAACCGGAAGGGGAGTTCTGGCCATTCGACCGGGCGGGCCCGTTTGCCATTGCATATGCCCCGCCGGCCCCTACAGTGTCGGCCTGACAAGAAGAGCCGGTAAGGCACCAGTCCAGAATTTGCGGAGGGAACTATGGGTGACGGTAAGAAGCTGTCGTCGCTGGATGCGTCGTTTCTCTATCTCGAAACGCCGGAGATGCCGATGCATGTCGGCAGCATGGCGATCTTTCGCCTGCCTGACGACTACAAGGGCGACTTCTTCGAAGACTTCAAGGCGATGATCGCCTCGCGGTTGCACATCGCGCCGATCCTGAAAGCACGCCTCGAAAAGGCGCCGCTCGACATCGACCATCCCTCCTGGGTCGAGGACGACCAGTTCGACATCGACCGTCACATCTTCCGCGCCAGCCTGCCGGCGCCGCGCGACCGCGCCACCCTCGAGCGCATCGTCGGCTGGATGCATGCCAAGCTCTTGAACCGCGCCCGGCCGCTCTGGGAGTTCTACGTCTTCGAGGGCATGAAGGACAACGAGGTCGGTCTCTATTCCAAGATGCACCACGCCGCCATCGACGGCGGCGCCGGCGCGGCCTTGACCAACATGATCTACGACATCTCGCCGATCCCGCGACAGGTCGATCCGCCGACGGGTGGCGCGAAACCCGGCCAGGAGCCGCGCGACATCGCCGCGAATCTGCTCGATTCCTATCAGCAGCTCTTCACCCAGCCGCTCGAGGCCTCGCAAGCCGCCAAGAACCTGCAGCTGCCGCGCACGGGCAAGAGCGATATCGGCTCGATCCTGTTCGACAATGCGATGTACCAGATCGAAAGCGCGGTGCGCTTTGCCGGCAACATCCCGACCGTGCTCAGAAGCGTCTCCGACGTGCTCGGCAAGATCTCCGATCCGAACTCGCGCGAGAGCCTTGCCAGCATGGTCTCGCCGCCGACCATGCTGAACAAGTCGATCTCCTCCGAGCGCAGCTTTGCCGGCGTCTCGATTCCGCTGTCGCGCGCCAAAGCGCTCGCCAAGCAGGCCGGCGGCAAGCTCAATGACGTGGTGCTCGCGCTCGCCTCCGGCGTAGTGCGCCGCTATCTCCAGCAATATGGCACGCTGCCCGCGAAATCGCTCACCGCGGCGGTGCCGATCTCGCTCCGCGAGGAGGGCAATACCGAGGCCAACAACCAGGTGTTCGGCATGATCTGCTCGATCGCCACCAATGTCGAGGATCCGAAGGGACGTCTGGAGGCGATCATCGCGCAGTCGACCAAGGCAAAGGAGATGTCGCATCCGTTGCGCGCGCTGATGCCGCAGGTTTCCAACATCTCGATGCTGGGTGCGCCGATGATGGTGCAGATCCTGGCGCTGCTCTACAGCCGCTCGAACCTGTCGGACGTGCTGCCGCCGGCAGCCAACATCACCGTCTCGAACGTGCCGGGGCCGCGGCAGACGCTCTATGCCGCGGGCGCCGAGCTGCTCCACATCTATCCGGTGTCGATCTCGACCCACGGGCAAGCGCTCAACATCACCGTGCAAAGCTATCGCGACCAGCTCGATTTCGGCTTCATCGTCGGCGCCAACATCATCCCGCACGTGCAGGTGATGTGCGACATGCTGCCGGAGGAGTTCGCCGCGCTGGAGGCGGCCTACGCACCGCCCGCGGCTGACGTCAAGGGCGCCGCCGAGTAGGGAAGTTTGCCAGGAATCCCATGATGATTGAAATGCCGCCGCTCAAGTTCGTGCAGACGAACGGAATCCGCATGGGCTACTACGAGGCGGGCCCGAAGAGCGACAAGCCGCCGATGGTGCTGTGCCATGGCTGGCCGGAGCTCGCCTTCTCCTGGCGTCACCAGATCAAGGCGCTGAGCGAGGCCGGCATCCGCGTGATCGCGCCGGACCAGCGCGGCTATGGCGCGACCGATCGGCCCGAACCGGTCGAGCATTACGACATGGAACATCTGACCGGCGATCTCGTCGGCCTGCTCGACCACCTCGAGATCGACAAGGCGATCTTCGTTGGTCACGACTGGGGCGGCTTCATCGTCTGGCAGATGCCGCTGCGGCACCCCTCGCGCGTCGCCGGCGTCGTCGGCGTGAATACGCCGCATTGGGACCGGGCGCCGGCCGATCCGATCGAGCTATTCCGCAAGCGGTTCGGCGATCAGATGTACATCGTGCAGTTCCAGGACCCGGCGCGCGAGCCAGACAGGATTTTTGGCAGTCGTGTCGAGCAGACCTTCGATGCCTTCATGCGCAAGCCGTTGCCGCGGCCAGACGCGAAGCCGGCCGAGCCGCCGGTTGCCGGCGTTGGGGCGTCGTCGAAAACCAACCTGGCGTTTCCGCAGATGATCGCGGCCTATGACGCAAAATTCGATCCGCGCACGCCGATCCTGTCGGCGGAGGAGAAGAAGGTGTTCGTCGACACCTTCACGAAAACCGGCTTCACCGGCGGCATCAACTGGTACCGCAACTTCACCCGCAACTGGCAGAACTCCAAAGGGCTGGACCATCACGTGCGCGTGCCATCACTGATGATCATGGCCGAGAATGATGCGGTGCTGCCGCCCTCGGCCGCGGACGGGATGGAGAAGCTGGTGCCGGATCTCGAAAAATATCTGGTCAGGGATAGCGGCCATTGGACGCAGCAGGAAAAGCCGGAAGAGGTCAGCGCCAAGCTGATCGAATGGCATAGAAGGCGGTTCGGCTAAGCCGTCTTTGCAGGTCCGTCATTGCGAGGAGCGAAGCGACGAAGCAATCCAGATCTATCGCCGTGGATGCATTTCTGGATTGCTTCGCTTCGCTCGCAATGACGATGTTGAATACCGAGGCAGGGGGATAAGAACGTCAATGTCATCCAAGAACCGTCTGGACCCGATCCCGCGTCCGCCGACCAAGCCCGTGGTCGGCAACATGCTGTCGCTGGATTCGGCTGCGCCCGTGCAGCATCTGACGCGTCTTGCCAAGGAGCTCGGCCCGATTTTCTGGCTGGACATGATGGGATCGCCGATCGTCATCGTCTCCGGCCATGATCTCGTCGACGAGCTCTCCGACGAGAAGCGCTTCGACAAGGTGGTGCGCGGCGCGCTGCGGCGGGTGCGGGCCGTCGGTGGCGATGGCCTCTTCACGGCCGATACCAACGAACCGAACTGGAGCAAGGCCCACAACATCCTGCTCCAGCCCTTCGGCAACCGCGCCATGCAATCCTATCACCCGAGCATGGTCGATATCGCCGAGCAGCTCGTCAAGAAATGGGAGCGGCTCAACGCCGACGACGAGATCGACGTCGTTCACGACATGACCGCGCTGACGCTGGATACGATCGGCCTGTGCGGCTTCGACTACCGCTTCAATTCCTTCTACCGGCGCGACTACCATCCCTTCGTCGAGTCGCTGGTGCGCTCGCTCGAAACCATCATGATGACCCGCGGCCTGCCGTTCGAGCAGCTCTGGATGCAGAAGCGGCGGAAGACGCTTGCCGAGGACGTCGCCTTCATGAACAGGATGGTCGACGAGATCATCGCAGAGCGGCGCAAAAGCGCGGAAGGCTCGGACGACAAGAAGGACATGCTCGCCGCCATGATGACCGGCGTCGACCGCTCGACCGGCGAGCAGCTCGACGACGTCAACATCCGCTACCAGATCAACACGTTCCTGATCGCGGGACACGAGACCACCAGTGGCCTGTTGTCCTACACCATCTACGCGCTGCTCAAGCACCCGGACATTCTCAAGAAGGCCTATGACGAGGTCGATCGCGTCTTCGGTCCTGACGTCAACGCCAGGCCGACCTATCAGCAGGTAACGCAGCTCACCTACATCACGCAGGTTTTGAAAGAGGCGCTGCGGCTGTGGCCGCCGGCGCCGGCCTACGGTATCTCGCCGCTGAAGGACGAGACCATCGGTGGCGGCAAGTACAAGCTGAAGAAGGGCACCTTCACGACGATCCTGGTGACGGCGCTGCATCGCGATCCCAGCATCTGGGGACCTAATCCCGATGCCTTCGATCCCGAGAACTTCAGCCGCGAGGCGGAGGCGAAGCGCCCCGTGAATGCCTGGAAGCCGTTCGGCAATGGCCAGCGCGCCTGCATCGGCCGCGGCTTTGCCATGCACGAGGCCGCGCTTGCGCTCGGCATGATCCTGCAGCGCTTCAGACTGATCGACCACCAGCGCTACCAGATGCACCTGAAGGAGACGCTGACGATCAAGCCGGAAGGATTCAAGATCAAGGTCCGTCCGCGCGCCGATCGCGAACGGGGCGCCTATTCCGGCCCTGCGACGGCGACCACGAGTGCGGCTGCACCGCGCGCCACCACACGTCCCGGGCACAACACGCCGCTGCTGGTGCTCTATGGCTCCAATCTCGGCACGGCTGAGGAGCTTGCGACGCGTGTTGCCGATCTTGCCGAGGTCAACGGCTTTGCCAGCAAGCTCGCACCGCTGGACGACTATGCCGGCAAGCTGCCGGCGGAGGGCGGCGTGCTGATCTTCTGCGCCTCCTACAACGGCGCGCCGCCGGACAATGCCACGCAGTTCGTCAAATGGCTCCATGGCGACATGCCGAAGGATGCGCTCGCAAAAGTGCGCTATGCCGTATTCGGCTGCGGCAACAGCGACTGGGCCGCCACCTATCAATCCGTGCCGCGCTTCATCGACGAGCAACTGGCCGCCCACGGCGCGCGCAGCCTCTATGCGCGCGGCGAGGGTGACGCGCGGAGCGATCTCGACGGCCAGTTCGAGACGTGGTTCGCCGCTGCCGCACCCGCGGCCGTGAAGGAGTGGGGGCTGACGGCGGATTTCAGCCGCAACGCCGACGACGCGCCGCTCTACAAGGTCGAGCCGGTCGCACCAGGCGCCGTCAACGCGATCGCTGCGCTCGGCGGCACGGCCGCGATGAAGATCCTGGTCAACGAAGAGCTTCAGAACAAGAGCGGTCCCAACCCGTCCGAGCGCTCGACCCGCCATATCGAGGTGCAGTTGCCGCAGGGCGTGAGTTATCGCGTCGGCGATCATCTCAGTGTGGTGCCGCGAAACGATCCCGCGCTGGTCGATGCGGTTGCGCGCCGCTTCGGCTTTCTTCCAGCCGACCAGATCAAGCTTGCGGTAGCCGAAGGCCGCCGTGCGCAATTGCCGGTCGGCGAGAGCGTGTCGGTCGGTCAGCTCCTCACCGATTTCGTGGAGCTCCAGCAGGTCGCGACGCGCAAGCAGATCCAGATCATGTCGGAACACACGCGCTGCCCGGTGACCAAGCCGAAGCTGCTCGCCTTCGTCGGCGACGATGCAGAGGCTGGCGAGCGCTACCGCGCCGACATATTGGCCAAGCGCAAGTCGGTATTCGATCTCTTGATCGAATACCCGGCCTGCGAGCTGCCGTTCCATGCCTACCTCGAAATGCTCTCGCTGCTGGCGCCGCGCTATTATTCGATCTCGTCCTCGCCGTCGGTCGATCCCGCACGATGCAGCGTCACCGTCGGTGTGGTCGGTGGGCCGGCCGTATCGGGCCGCGGCATCTACAAGGGGATCTGCTCGAACTATCTCAGCGATCGCCGTGCCAGCGACACGATCTACGCGACGGTGCGTGAGACAAAGGCCGGCTTCTGCTTGCCTGATGATTCCTCGGTGCCGATCATCATGATCGGGCCGGGCACGGGGCTCGCGCCGTTCCGCGGCTTCCTCCAGGAGCGCGCCGCGCGGAAGGCCAAGGGTGCGACGCTGGGACCTGCAATGCTGTTCTTCGGCTGCCGCCACCCCGACCAGGATTTTCTTTACGCTGACGAATTGAAGGCATTGGCCGCGAGCGGCATCGCCGAGCTGTTCACGGCATTCTCGCGTGCCGAGGGACCGAAGACCTATGTTCAGCACGTACTCGCCGCGCAGAAGGACAGGGTGTGGAGTCTGATCGAGCAGGGCGCGATCATCTATGTCTGCGGCGATGGCAGCAAGATGGAGCCCGATGTGAAGGCAGCGCTCGTCGCCATCTATCGCGAGAAGAGCGGCAGCGATGCTGGCGCCGGCGCGCGCTGGGTTGAGGAACTCGGCGCGAGGAACCGTTACGTACTCGACGTCTGGGCGGGCGGCTAATCCGAGCCGTGCCGTCATAGCCCGGATTGCGCTTCGCTCCATCCGGGCTACGAAGCAAATCGTGCTAAAGCTCTCGAATGATTCCCTGGGAAAAAATCGATACCGCACGGATACCCGGCTCCGATGGCGAGCTTCGCCTGATGCGCCGTGGCAAGGAGTTCTCCATCATGCTCGGCACCAACGAGCTGATGAACAGCCGCCTGTCGGGCTCCGAGGCCGCACTCGCGACGCTCGCGGCGAAACAGATCGAGAAGGTCGCCAAACCCGTTGTCCTCATCGGCGGATTGGGCATGGGCTTTACGCTACGCGCGGCGCTCGCCGTGCTCGGAAGCAAGGCGCAGATCGTGGTGGCCGAACTGGTCCCTTCCGTGGTGGCATGGGCGCGAGGTCCGATGGCCGAGATTTTCGGCGACAGTCTCGAAGATTCTCGCGTTGATATACGGGAAGCAGATGTTGGGCAGTTGATCGAAAGGCATCCGCACGGGTTCGATGCGATCCTGCTCGACGTCGACAATGGCCCGGAAGGTCTCACCCGCAAGGCCAATGACGCCTTGTACGATGTCGCCGGGTTGAAAATTGCCCACGCCGCGCTGCGGCGGGGCGGCGTGCTCGCGGTCTGGTCCTCCGGCCCGCATGCGAAATTTTCACGCCATCTTCGTGATGCGGGCTTCGAAGTCAACGAAGTCAACGTCCGCGCGACCGGAAAGGGCGGTGGCGCGCGCCACGTGATCTGGATCGCGAGGAAGGGTTAGGCCGCCTTCGCCGCCGCGCCATGCGCGTGTTTGTCGATGGCGTCGATGATTTGCGGCCAGAAGCGCATCGGTAGTGCGTGGCCCATGCCGTCGATCATCAGCAGCGTTGCGTTGGGGATCGATGCTGCGGTGTCCTTGCCGCCTTCGGGGTGCACCAGGGGATCCACGGTACCGTGGATGACGAGCGTCGGCGTCTTCACGCTTTGCAGGCGCTCCTTGCGGCTCCCGGAGGCCAGCACGGCGCGCAACTGCCGCCCGACGCCGGCCGGATTCAACCCGCGTGCGAATACGCGTTCGGCGCGGCTGGGATCGAGCGCCTCTTCCTCCGGAAAATGACCGGCGCGCAGCACTTTCCAGGTCTGGCCGTAGCGGACGATGAATTCTTCCTTGTTGCGCGGAGGCGGCGCCATCAGCATGGCGGCGGCCTCGCGGGTCGGCGGCGGCACGCGCGGATTTCCGGTCGTCGACATGATCGAGGTGAGCGAACGCACACGCTGCGGAAATGACAGCGTGACTTCTTGCGCGATCATGCCGCCCATCGAGGCGCCGACGAGATGCGCCGACTTGATCCCGAGCGCGTCCATCAGGCCGATAGTGTCCCTGGCCATGTCGATCAGCCTGTAGGTTGCGGCCACCGGAATTTTCAGGAAGCGCAGCTTCAACAACTCGAACGGCGTCAGCCGCTTGCCGCCGGTCAGATGGCTGGACTTGCCGATGTCGCGATTGTCGAAGCGGATCACGCGAAAGCCGCGCGCGGCAAGCTGTTCGCAGAACGCGTCATCCCAGTGAATCATCTGGGCGCCGAGCCCCATGATCAGCAATAGAGGCTCGGCATTGTCGTTGCCGAAAATCTCGTAGCAGATGTCGATGCCGTTGGCGCGGACGGTCTGCGGCGGCTGATGAGCGGAAGCATTCACGGGCATGTTCCCCTTGCTGGCATCAACGTTGTATCGCACGGTTTGCCGCCGCAAAGAAGCCGCCAGCGCGATACCGGGCCCTCGCTCGCGGGTTGACCCGACCGTCACAACGGTGTGGTATGGCGGGAAAAGAAGGGCAACACAGCCCTCGACCTGGAGGACACCGATGACCGACAAGATCAATGATCCGGTCGCCTTGTGGCAAAAGATGATTGGCGAGATGGAGAAAGGCTTCAACTCGTTCGCCACCAAAGCGATGGAGACGCCCGAATTTTCGCAGGCCATGAACCGGGCCGGCGGCGTTGCTGCGGGTGCTCAGAAGCAGTTCGGCGATGTCATGGAGAAATACCTCCTGTCGATGAATCTGCCGAGCCGCGAGCAGATGACCGGCATTGCCGAACGGCTGCAATCCATCGAAGGCCAGCTCGCCGAGATCAGGTCGATGCTGAGCCAGATGTCGGCCTCGTCAGGCGTATCGGCGACAGGCGCGGCACCACGGCCGCCGCGCACCAAACGCCCGCCGCCCGAGAGCGGAGAGCAGAAATGAACGCGCCGACGGGACTTGATTTCGCAGAGATCCCGGAGCGCATCCAGTCCGAGGTGCAGCGCGCCATCATGCGCAGCATCAAGGGCGTCGAATATTTCTCCACCTCAGCTCCCACCCTCGGCTCGACGCCGAAGGATGTGCTGCATTCACGCGGCACCATGAGCCTCTATCACTACCGCCCGATGTCGGACGAGATCTACCGCGTGCCGGTGCTGATCGTGATGGCGACCACCAACCGCGGCTACATCCTCGATCTCGTGCCGGGCCAGAGCTTCATCGAGTTCCTGCTCAAACGCGGCTACGACGTCTATATGCTCGACTGGACCGCGCCGCGGCCGGAAGAGAAAGGCCTGGCGATGGAGGACTACGTCCTCGACTTCATCCCGGATTGCGTCCGCCGCGTGCAGGAGGATTCCGGCGAGCAGGACGTCTCCATCATCGGCTATTGCTTCGGCGGCGTGTTGTCGCTGCTCTACGGCTCGATCGTCAACGACGGGCCGATGAAGAATCTGATCTGCTTCACCACGCCGATCGACTTCCGCGAGATGAAGCTGTTCTCGAATTTCTCCGACCGCCGCTATTTCGACGTCGATCGTCTCGTCGACAGCGTCGGCAACGTGCCGCCGGAGATGATCCTGTCCTCCTTCGAGATGCTGCGCCCGGCCTCGCGCGCCGTGAGCCAGATCCAGCTCTGGGAGAACATCTGGAACGACGAGTTCGTCAAATCCTACCGGATGTTCGACCGCTGGGCGACCGATACGCTGCCGCTCGCCGGCGAATATTTTCGCGCCATCACCAAGGACCTGATGTGGGACAACAAGCTCTTCAACGACACCATGTCGGTGGGGGGACGTGCGGCAAAGCTCGAGAACATCAAGGTGCCGATTCTGCATGCGGTCGCCGAGCACGATCACATCGTGCCGTATGACGCCGCAAAGCATCTGATCACGAAGATCGGGTCGCAGGACAAGGAAGAGGTGATGCTGAAGGGCGGCCACGTCTCTCTCGTCGCCGGCGCCAACGCCATCAAGCGGCTGTGGCCGAAACTGGATACCTGGCTGGGGAAGAGGTCGACATGAGTGAAGCGCGTTCCTATCCGCGTCACGTCAAGACGGAGGCTGGAGACGTCGAGATCCGCCTGATGTCTCCGGCAGATGAATCTGCCGTGCTCGCCTTCGGCAAGGCGCTGCCGACGCATGATCTGCTGTTCCTGCCGCGCAACATCAGCGAGCCGAAAGTGCTGTCGGCCTGGGTCAAGGAGATCGAGTGCGGCGCGATTCAGAGTCTGCTGGCGGTCAGGGGTGGCACGGTCGTCGGCTGCGGCACGCTGGTACGTGATCCCCATTCCTGGTCGCCTCATGTGGGCGAGCTCCGGATGGTGGTGTCGCAGGATGTTCGCGGGAAGGGGGTGGGGCGGGCGTTGTCGCAGGAGACCTTTGCGCTCGCGCTCGGTGCCGGCCTCGAGAAGCTCTCAGTCCAGATGACGGTCGACCAGCAGGCAGCGATCGCCCTGTTCGAGAGCCTCGGCTTCAAAGCCGAAGCGCTGTTGCGCGACCATGTCCGGGATATCGACGGCAAGACCCACGACATCGTCGTGCTCGGGCACAACATCGCGCAGGTCCAGGCCCAGATGGAGGCCTACGGGCTGCCGGGCGCCGTCCAGCATTAAAAGGGTTCGGTCCGCCCAGGCATCGAGGGTGGCTAGGGAGGCATCATAATGCCTCTCGTTTAAGCTGTTCACGATTTCGTGATATCGCAGTGCAATATGAATATTGCGCCGCACAATTAACCGTGCCATATAAGTCGTGCCCCGGGCCAATCCGGACGGGGTGAGCCCATAGCTCAGACAATTGAGGATGGAGAGACCCTATGACGACCGAAACCAATACCGCTTTCGAGGGCTTCAAGGACGCGTTCAAGAACATCCAGAACCTGGAAGTTCCCGAGTCCGCCCGCGAATTCGTGAAGAAGACTGCCAACACCGCCAAGGACCGTGCTGCCGAGGTTTTCGCTGGCTCCGAGCGGGTGACCGCCGCCATTGAGAACGCGGTGACCGAATCCGTTTCCGAGGCCGGCAAGATCAGCCGCAACATCCAGCAGGCGATCTACGAGGACGCCGAGGCGTTCTTCTCCGGCATCGACAAGCTCGCTTCGGCCAAGTCGATCAGCGAAGCCGTCGAGATCCAGTCCGGCCTGCTCCGTGCCCGCGGCGAAGTGTTCGTCTCGCGCGCCAAGGCGACCACCGACTATCTCGGCAAGCTCGCCGCCAATGGCGCGAAGTCCGCTCAGGACAATTTCGCGAAGGTCTACAACAAGACCGCCTGATCTGGCGTTCTGAGTGAAAACTGAAATTTAAGGCCCGCTTCGGCGGGCCTTGTTTTTTTGACTACCGTCATTGCGAGGAGTCAACGGGTCCGGCCTTCGGCCGGCCCGATGACAGGCTCCGCGACGAAGCAATCCAGAGTCTTTCTGCGGCAAGATTCCTGGATTGCTTCGCTTCGCTCGCAATGACGGGTACTGTGACCATTCATGACCACATCCGGCACCTTCTCCTTCGATGTCCCCGGTGATGCCGAGCGCGCGGTCGAACTGCGCCGCGTGAAAGCGCTGGCGACGTTCGTGTTGGCCTCGACGCTGGCGCTGTTCGTGGTCGCGAAATGGCTGCTCAACGTGCACCCCGTATTCGGCTTCATCGCGGCGTTCGCGGAAGCCGCGACCATCGGCGGGCTCGCCGACTGGTACGCGGTGGTCGCGCTGTTCAAGCGGCCGTTGGGCCTGCCGATCCCGCACACCGCGATCATCCAGAGCAACCAGGCCCGCATCGCCGACAAGCTCGGCGAATTCATCCAGGTGCACTTCCTCGAAGCGGGGCCGGTCGAGGCCAAGTTGAAGGAAATCGACTTCGGCTCGTTCGTTGCCGACTGGCTGCGCGAGCGCAAGCGCAGCGATGATCTCGCGCGCTTTGCGCTGCGGCTGTTGCCGGAGGCTTTCTCAGCTACGGAAAGCTCGGGCCTGATGACCTTCATCATCCGCCGCATGTCCTCGCAACTGCAGGCCATCGATCTCGCGCCGCTCGCTGCCGGCACGCTGCGCGGCTTCGTGGCGGAGGGGCGGCACCAGGTCCTGTTCGACGATCTCCTGCGGGTCATGCACGACACGCTGACGGGCAAGGAGACCATGGCGATGATCCGCGAGAAGGTGCGCGCGGAGTTGCCGACCCTGCTCACGCTCTATCGTGCCGACAAGTTTCTGGTGAACAAGATCGTGGCCTCCGCGAGTGCCTTTTTCGAGGAGGTTCGCGGTGATCCCAAGCATCCGTTCCGCGGCGAATTCGATCGCATGGTGCTGACCTTCGTCGACCGGCTTGGCACCGACCGGACCTATATCGACCGCATCGACGGTCTGAAGCGGGATCTCTTGGCGCGGCCCGAGCTTGCGGATCTTGCGCGCACGGTGTGGGCCAACACGCGCGCCTTCATCGAACGCAGTGCCTCCGGGGAGACGCAAGTGCTCCAGCATCATCTCGCCGGCATGTTCGTCGCCGCCGGCGAGGCGCTCGCGGGCGATGCGGAGCTGCGCGGCGAGATCAACAAAGGCCTGGTCACGGTGCTGCGCAGCTTCATCGCCGACCAGAAGAGCGGCGTCTCGACCTTCATCTCCGACCAGGTCAAGTCGTGGAACATGACGCAGTTGATTTCGCTGATCGAAATCAACATCGGTCGCGATCTGCAATACATCCGCTTCAACGGCTCGCTGATCGGCGGCCTGGCGGGCCTCGTGCTCTACTCCGTAGAATTCCTGCTTCGCTTGCTGTGACTTTTGCGTCACGGCCGTTAGCATTAACGCGCGGGCCTATTGTCGCCCCCGTTCTCACCGGCTTGAATGTCGGGAACCGGCCGCCTAGCTGATTCATGTTGCGCTGCGGAACGATCAAGAAGCCGGCGTCTTACAATTCACGCCCATTGACCGGCACCGCGGCCGGTGCCTTCAGAGGAAATACCGATGACCGCTACTGCCCAGACGCTGCGTCCGCCGTCCCGCACTCTGATGTTGCTGGAGGGGCGGGCAATCCACGAACTTGGCGCCTTCCTCGGCGCGCTGCCGATGCTCAGTCTCGCGGCGCGAGGCGACGGCCATCCAGTGCTGGTGCTGCCCGGCCTCGTCGCATCCGACGCTTCCACGCGGCCGCTGCGCTCGTTCCTGAGGGGCAAGGGATATGCCGTCAGCGGCTGGCGTCAGGGCCGCAACTATGGCCTGCGCGAAGGCGTGCAGCATGCGATGGTCGATCTCGTCCGGGAGCTCAGCGACACCCATGGCCGCAAGATCAGCCTGGTCGGCTGGAGTCTTGGCGGCCTCTATGCGCGGCAGCTCGCCAAGATGATGCCGGATCGCGTGCGTCAGGTCATCACGCTCGGCAGCCCGTTCGCCGGCGATCCCCGTTCGACCAACGCCTGGCGCGTCTATGAATGGGTGAGCGGCCGCAAATCCGACGAGGAGGATCCGCGCTTCGGTGGTGCGCTCGCAGAGCCGCCGCCGGTGCCAACCACTGCGATCTTCAGCCGTACCGACGGCGTCTGCGCCTGGCAGGGCTGCATGGAGAAGACGGGCGCGCAGACCGAGAGCATCGAGGTCGAGAGCAGCCACTGCGGCATGGGACACCATCCCGCCGTGGTCTATGCGGTGGCCGATCGTCTGGCGCAGAAGGAGGGCCAGTGGCAGCCCTTCGACCGCGGTGGCTGGCGGAGCTTGGTCTATCCCGATCCGCATCGCTAGTTCTTAGCCTCTCCCCGCCTGCGGGGAGAGGCCGACACGCGAAGCGTGGCGGGCGAGGGTGGCTCTCCGCGAGTCCGTCTGTCACCGTCTTTGCTGAAGCAGCCCGCCACCCCAACCCTCTCGGCGCGAGCGAGGCTCGTCGCTGCCCCGTAAGAACGGGGAGAGGAGACCAGATAGCGCGCGGCGTTGTCCCTTCGGCGCAAATCGCGCTATGCCATGACACATGGCGCATCCGCTTTCCCGCATCATCGATCAGCTCAAGCGCGAGCCGTCGCGTACCGGCTCCATCGTCATCACCGTGTTCGGCGATGCCATCGTGCCGCGCGGCGGCTCGGTTTGGCTTGGCACGTTGCTCGAATTTTTTGAAGGTCTCGACATCGACAGCGGCGTCGTTCGCACTGCGATGTCGCGGCTTGCTGCCGACGGCTGGCTCACGCGCGAAAAGGTCGGCCGCAACAGCTTCTATCGCCTTGCCGAAAAGGGCCGTCAGACCTTCGAGGCCGCGACGCGCCACATCTACGATCCGCCGCCGTCCGACTGGACCGGCCGCTTCGAGCTTCTGCTGATCGGCAACGGTGAGGACCGCGACGCCTCGCGAGAGGCGCTGCGCAATGCCGGCTTCGGCAGTCCGCTGCCGGGTGTGTGGGTTGCGCCATCGGGCGTGCCGGTGCCTGACGAGGCTGCCGGCGCGATCCGCCTGGAGGTCTCGGCCGAGGATGACAGCGGCCGCCGTTTGCTCAGCGCGAGCTGGCCGCTCGATCGTATAGCCGACGCCTATCTCAAATTCATGAAGATGTTCGAGCCGCTGCGTGCCGCGCTCGCGCGCGGCACCAGCCTCTCCGACGCCGAAGCTTTCACCGCACGCATCCTCTTGATCCACTACTATCGCCGCGTGGTGCTGCGCGATCCACTGCTGCCGGGCGAATTACTGCCGGCGGACTGGCCGGGCAGGGCGGCTCGCGAGCTCTGCAGCGAGATCTATCGCGCATTCCTGGTCCCGTCGGAACAATGGCTTGACGGCCACGCAACCAACGAAAAGGGGCCATTGCCGCCGGCGCGGAAGCTCCTGGAACGGAGGTTCGGCGCATAGATTTTATGTTACAGAAATATCTTGCATGATGTGAATTTTGTTATATATTGCCTCCCAATAAATCGGGAGGATGCGCATGTACACCCAGGCGCTGAATACGGCCGAGGCCGACGATCGCGGCATCGAGGATGCCGCCAGGGCCACGCAATTTCAGGCGCGCATCGATGCCGAGGAGCGCATCGAACCGAACGACTGGATGCCTGCGGCCTACCGCAAGACGCTCACCCGCCAGATCTCCCAGCACGCTCATTCCGAAATCGTCGGCATGCTGCCCGAGGGCAACTGGATCACCCGCGCGCCGACGCTGCGCCGGAAAGCCGCGCTGCTCGCCAAGGTGCAGGATGAATGCGGCCACGGGCTTTATCTCTACGCCGCCGCCGAGACGCTTGGTTCCTCACGCGAGGAGCTGGTCGATGCGATGCTCGTCGGCAAGGCCAAATATTCCTCGATCTTCAACTATCCGACGCTGACCTGGGCCGACATCGGTACCATCGGCTGGCTGGTCGACGGCGCTGCGATCATGAACCAGATCCCGCTGTGCCGCTGCTCCTACGGTCCCTATGCCCGCGCAATGATCCGCGTGTGCAAGGAAGAGTCCTTCCACCAGCGCCAGGGCTACGAGATCATGCTGACGCTGTGCCGCGGCTCGGACGAGCAAAAGGCGATGGCGCAGGATGCGCTGAATCGCTGGTGGTGGCCGGTGCTGATGATGTTCGGCCCGCCCGATGCCGCGAGCCAGCACAGCGACACTTCGACGAAGTGGAAGATCAAGCGCTTCTCCAATGACGAGCTGCGGCAGAAGTTCGTCGATGCCACGGTGCCGCAGGCGCAATATCTCGGCCTGACCATTCCCGATCCCGGCATGACGCAGGATGCCGACGGACACTGGCGCTACAGCGAGATCGACTGGACCGAATTCAAGCAAGTGCTCGCCGGCAACGGCCCCTGCAACCGCGACCGCATCGCCGCGCGCCGCAAGGCGCATGACGAAGGCGCCTGGGTGCGCGAGGCGGCAGCCAGCTATGCGGCGAAACGCCAGCAGCGCCAGACCGCGCAAGCTGCCGAGTAGGGAGATCACGATGACGACGCCGAACACGCCGCTGTGGGAAGTCTTCATTCGCAGCCGCAACGGGCTTGCGCACAAGCATGTCGGCTCGCTGCATGCGAGCGACGCCACCATGGCCTTGCAAGCCGCGCGCGACATCTATACCCGTCGCGGCGAAGGTTTGTCGATCTGGGTCGTGCCGTCCACTGCCATTACGGCGAGTGATCCCGCCGAGAAGGGCATGATGTTCGAGCCGTCGGAATCCAAGATCTACCGGCATCCAACGTTTTATGAGGTGCCGGAAGAAGTGGGGCACATGTGATGCCCGTCGCCAACATTCAGGTCTCCGAAACGCCACTGGTGCTCTACACCCTGCGCCGCGCCGATGATGCGCTGATCCTCGGGCATCGGCTGTCCGAATGGTGCGGCCACGCGCCGATGCTGGAAGAGGACATGGCGCTCTCCAACATCGCGCTCGACCTCATCGGCCAGGCTCGCGAACTCTACACCTACGCGGCCGAGGTTGAAGGCAAGGGCAACGACGGGGACAAGTTCGCTTATCTGCGCGACGTGCGCCAGTACCGCAACTTGCTGCTCGTCGAGCAGCCGAACGGCGATTTCGCCCAGACCCTGGTGCGGCAGTTCTTCTATTCCGCCTTCGCCGATCTCTACTGGCGGGCGATGATGACCTCGCGCGACGCGACGCTCGCCGCCATTGCCGCAAAGTCAGAAAAAGAGAGTGCCTATCATCTGCGCCATGCCTCGGAGTGGCTCATCCGCCTCGGCGACGGCACCGAGGAGAGCCACGCGCGCGCGCAAGGAGCGATCGATCATCTCTGGACCTTCACCGGCGAGATGTTTGCCGTCGATGACGGCGAGCGCGCTCTGATCGATGCAGGCATCGCAATCGACCCAGCGACGTTGCGCGATCGCTGGCTGACCACGCTCTCCAATGTCGCCGGCGAGGCGACGCTCACGCTGTCGCAAAACAGCTGGATGCAGCAGGGCGGTCGCATCGGCCGACACAGCGAGCATCTCGGTCATCTCCTCAGCGAGCTGCAATCGATGCAGCGCACTTTCCCGGGGTTGATATGGTGACGGTCCTCGACAGCGATGCCGAGCTCCGCCAGCGCGCCTGGGAGGCGGCGGCGAGCGTGGTCGATCCGGAGATCCCGGTGCTGACCATTGCCGATCTCGGCGTGCTGCGGGATGTTGCCGTTGACGGTGATCGTGTCGAGGTCGCGATTACCCCGACCTATTCCGGCTGCCCGGCGATGAACATGATCGCGCTCGAAATCGAGCTGGCGCTGGAGCGCGCTGGTTTCGTGCGGCCAAAGATACGCACGGTCTTGTCGCCGGCCTGGACCACCGACTGGATGAGCGAGGAGGGCCGCCGGAAGCTGCGTGCCTATGGCATCGCGCCTCCGCAAGCGTCAAGCTCGCGCCGCGCGCTGTTCGGCGAGCAGGCCGTTGCATGCCCGCAATGCGGCTCCGAGAAGACCGAGCTGTTGTCCGAATTCGGCTCGACCTCCTGCAAGGCGCTCTGGCGCTGCAAGTCCTGCCGCGAACCGTTCGACTACTTCAAGTGTCATTGAGAAACGCACAATGCCAACCCCACCGTCATTGCGAGCGTAGCGAAGCAAGCCAGATTGTCTCCTCGGAGGGATATTTTGGATTGCGACAATGTTTCGTTCCTCGCAACGACGGCGGTGTGCCAAATCTAGGGTATTCCGGATGTCCGCAGCCGCTCCGCGTTTCCATCGCCTCGCCGTCAATGACCTCCGCCGTGAGGCCTCCGACGCCGTGTCGATGACCTTCGTCATTCCGTGCGAGCTTGCCAGCGACTATGCTTTCACGCCCGGCCAGTATCTGACGCTCCGCACCACGCTCGACGGCGAGGAGGTGCGCCGCTCCTATTCGATCTGCTCGGGGCCTGACGACGGCGAGATCCGCATCGCCGTGAAGAAGGTCGACGGCGGCGCGTTTTCGAGCTGGGCCGCGGACGAATTGAAGTGCGGCGACAAGCTCGACGTCATGACGCCGACCGGGCGCTTCGGCGCGATCCCGCAAGGCGACACCGCGCGCGTCCATGTCGGCTTTGCCGCCGGTTCGGGCATCACGCCGATCCTGTCGATCGCCAAGGGCGTGCTGGCGCGCGAACCCAAGAGCCGCTTCTTCCTGTTCTACGGTAACCGCGCGACCGACAACATCATGTTCCTGGAGGCGCTCGAGGAGCTCAAGGACCGGTTCATTGATCGCCTCTCGATCTTCCACGTCATCTCCGGCGAGGAGCAGGATATCCCGATCCTGCATGGTCGGCTCGACGGTGAGAAGGTGAGAGTGCTGCTGCGCTCGCTGGTGTCGGCCGCAAGCGTCGATCACGTCTTCGTCTGCGGCCCCCTTGGCATGAGCGAGGAGATCGAGGCGACCTGCCGCGATCTCGGCATTGCGGACGATCGCATCCACGTCGAGCGTTTCGTGTCCGAGTTCGGCGGCAAGCCGCGTCCGAAGAAGGCGGTCGCAGCCGATGCGCCGCCCAAGGCCATCGCGTCGCTGATCATCGACGGCAAGCGTCGTGACGTTCCCGTCGCCGAGGACGAAGCCATCCTCGATGCCGCGCTGCGCGCCGGGGTCGATCTGCCCTTCGCGTGCAAGGGCGGAATGTGCTCGACCTGCCGCGCCAAGCTGGTCGAAGGCGAGGCGCCGATGGACATCAACTATTCGCTGGAGCCGTGGGAACTGAAGGCCGGCTTCGTCCTGACCTGCCAGGCCAAGCCGTCGTCGGAGCGGGTTGTGGTCGACTACGATCACGTCTGATCAGGCGCATTAGAACCCGATGATGCAAATGCATCGCATGATTTGACAGCATTGAGCGATCGGCAGAACATCGCGCGCAAAAGAACACGTGGGAGACGCGAGTGGACGTCAAAACAGCCCTGTCACCGGAAGATGTCGCCCGCGCCTGCGCCGATGCGATGTGGGCGGAGGACGACGCCTCGAAAGGTCTCGGCATGGAGATCGTCGAGATCGGCCCGGGCTTTGCGACGTTGGCGATGACGGTGCGGCCGGACATGGTCAACGGACAGCGCATTGCACATGGCGGCTTCATCTTCACGTTGGCCGATTCCGCATTTGCGTTCGCCTGCAACTCGCACAATGAACGCGTGGTCGCGGCGCAAGGTCAGATCACATTCATCCGGCCGGGCAAGCTCGGTGATCGCCTCATTGCAAAGGCGCGGGAGACCACCCGCAGCGGCTGCTCCGGGATCTATGACGTGCGCGTCACTGCCGGCGATACCGTCATCGCGGAGTTTCGTGGGCATTCGCGTGTCATTCCCGGCACGTGGCTGCCGACGCAAGATCAGTAAATACAAGAACAAACAAATGATGTGGGGAAACGAGGATGGCTCTGAGCAGGCTGAAGGCAGGTGGCAACGCCTATAGTGCCGAGATGGACGCGCATGAGCGCGCCTCGCGCGACGAGATCATGGCGTTGCAGACGCAGCGCCTGGGCTGGTCGCTGAAGCATGCCTACGACAACGTCGCGCATTATCGCAAGGCCTTCGACAAGGCCGGCGTGCATCCGTCCGATTTCAAAGAGCTGTCTGATCTTGCAAAGTTTCCGTTCACGGTGAAGACGGATCTGCGCGACAATTATCCCTTCAACATGTTCGCGGTGCCCCGCGAAAAGCTGGTGCGCGTGCATGCCTCCTCCGGCACGACAGGCAAGCCGATCGTCGTCGGCTATACGCAACGCGACATCGACACCTGGTCGGAGGTGATGGCGCGCTCGATCCGCGCTGCCGGTGGCCGTACCGGCATGATCATCCACAACGCCTATGGCTATGGCCTCTTCACCGGCGGCCTCGGCGTGCACTACGGCGCCGAAAAGCTCGGCTGCACGGTGGTGCCGATCTCGGGAGGCATGACCGAGCGGCAGGTGCAGCTCATCAACGATTTCCGGCCTGACATCATCACGGTGACGCCGAGCTACATCCTGGCAATCCTCGACGAGTTCAAGCGCCAGAAGCTCGATCCGCGCCAATGCTCGCTCAAGGTCGGCATTTTTGGCGCCGAGCCCTGGACCAATGCGATGCGCGGCGAGATCGAGGAGGCTTTCGATATGGATGCGACCGACATCTATGGCCTGTCCGAAGTGATCGGCCCGGGTGTCGCGCAGGAATGCATCGAGACCAAGGACGGCCTGCACATCTGGGAGGATCACTTCTACCCGGAAGTGATCGATCCCGAGACTGGCGCGGTGCTGCCGGACGGCGAGAAGGGCGAGTTGGTCTTCACCTCGCTCACCAAGGAGGCCTTCCCCGTAATCCGCTATCGCACCCGCGATCTCACGCGCCTCCTGCCCGGTACCGCGCGGCCGGGGATGCGGCGGATGGAGAAGGTGACGGGACGGTCCGACGACATGATCATCCTGCGCGGCGTCAACCTGTTCCCGACCCAGATCGAGGAGGTGCTGCTCGCGACCGAGTGGTGCGGCGGCCACTTCATTCTGGAACTGACCCGTGAGGGGCGACTGGATGAACTGACCATCATCGCCGAGGCACGCCCCGAAAGCTGGGACGGTCGCGGGCTCGTCGACCATGCCGAGCGGATATCGACCCACATCAAGAACACCATCGGCATCACCGCCAAGGTGAGGGCGGTCGCGCCGGCCACGCTGGAGCGATCGCTGGGCAAGGCGAAGCGGCTGTATGACAAGCGGCCGAAGGATTGACTTGACCGGTCTCAAAGGCGACAAGGCCCGCGAGAAATCGTGGGTCTTTCGATGTCAGCAGCCGATAGCAAAACCGTCGAAGCGCGCTGCGTGCGCCTCAACGCCAAGGCCGAGAACGCGGCGGCGCTTGCGCCTCGCGTCGAGCATCACGCGCTCGCCCGTGGCGCCAACGACGTCCTGATCGAAGTGAAGGCTGCCGCCGTCAATCCGTCCGACGTGAAGGCGGCGACCGGCTTGATGCCCTATGCCGTGTTCCCGCGCACCCCCGGCCGCGACTATGCCGGCGTGGTGATCGATGGTCCGGCCGGCACGATCGGCCGCGAGGTGTTCGGCTCTTCCGGCGATCTCGGCATTCGCCGCGACGGCAGCCACGCTACCCATCTCGTCGTTGAGCTTGAAGCGGTGGTCGAGAAGCCCAAGACGTTGTCCTGGGAGGAGGCCGCCGGTATCGGCGTGCCCTTCGTCACTGCGATGGAAGGTTTTCGCCGCGCGGGTGTGCCGAAGAGCGGCGAAACCGTGCTGGTGTTCGGCGTCAACGGCAAGGTCGGCCAATCCGCAGTGCAGATCGCGACCTGGCGGGGCGCGCGCGTGATCGGCGTGGTGCGCAAGGCGGAAGCCTATGAAGGACATGCCAATGCGCCCGTCGAGGTGATCGACGCCTCCGCCATCGATGTCGCTGCCCGCGTGCGCGAGGTCACCGGTGGCAAGGGCGCCGATATCGTCTTCAACACGGTCGGCGATCCCTATTTCGAGGCTGCGCATAAGTCGCTTGCCCTGCGCGGCCGGCAGATCCTCATTGCGGCGATCGATCGTATCGTGCAGTTCAATATCCTCGAATTCTATCGCGGCCAGCATACCTATGTCGGCATCGACACGCTCGGCCTGTCGTCGATGGCGACGGGAGCCGTGCTGCGCGATCTCGGTCCCGGTTTTGCCAGCGGGCACCTGAAGCCGTTCCCGATCAAGGAAACCGCAATCTATTCGTTCGAGCAGGCCAAGGAGGCATATGTCGCCGTAGCCGGCTCCTCGCGCGATCGCGTGATCCTGAAGCCGTAGTGCTCGTCATCGCGAGCGCAGCGAAGCAATCCAGAAATGCATCCGCGGAGACCGACTGGATTGCTTCGCTGCACTCGCAATGACGGAATTCATTGAAGCAACCACCCATAATTTGAACATGGAATCTACTGCTCAATTCGTCATCCTCGCCGGCCTCGCCATCGGGCTGATCTACGGTGCCGTCGGCCTGCTCAGCGGCTTCTGCCTGATGAGCAGCATGCGCGGCTGGCTGGCGGAGGGGGATGGGCGACTGGTCCGCACCTACGCTCTGGCGATCGCGGTCGCGATTGCCGCGAGCCAGTTCCTCGCCGGAAGCGGCATGGTTGATCTTGGCAAGTCGATCTATCTGCAACAGACCTTCTCGGCGCCGGTGCTGTTTCTCGGCGGTCTTTTGTTCGGCTATGGCATGGTGCTGTCGAACGGCTGCGGCTCGCGTGCGCTGGTGCTGCTCGGCCGCGGCAATCTTCGCTCCTTCGTCGTCGTGATCGTCCTTGCGATCGCAGCACAGATGACGTTGAAAGGTCTGATTGCGCCGGCGCGCATCGCGCTGGTGCAGGCCTCGCAGGCCACCGTGAGCGCGAATTCGCTGCCGGCGCTGTTGTCTGCTTTCGGGCTTGGCGATGCCTCGCGTACGCTCGGTGCTGGCGCGATCGCGGCTGCGCTGGTGCTGTTCGCCTTTTCCCACGCGGCGTTCCGCCGCTCGCCGGGCCAGATCGCGGCAGGTGCTATCGTCGGTCTCCTGATCGCCGGCGGCTGGTATGTCACGGGCTTCCTCGGCGCTGACGATTTCAATCCGGTGCCGGTCACTTCGCTGACCTTCATCGCGCCGATCGCGGACGCGCTGCAATACGCCATGCTCTCGACCGGCCTGACGCTCAATTTCGGCATTGCGACGGTCGCCGGCGTGTTCGGCGGCGGCCTCGTCACGGCGCTCGCGACCGGGCGCTTTCAGCTCGAAGGCTATTCGTCGCCCCGCCACATGCTGCGCTCGGCAAGTGGCGCGGCGCTGATGGGTATCGGCGGCGTGATGGCCTTCGGCTGCTCGATCGGGCAGGGGCTCACCGGCCTGTCGACCCTCGCGCTGGCCTCGTTCGTTGCCGTTGCGGGCATTCTGCTCGGCACGGCCGCGGGTCTGCGCGGCGCCTTGCGTGTGCGGCCGCTGAAGACGGCGGAGGCTGCATCGAGCCAAGCCTGACGCTGCATCCTCTCCCCTTGCCGGAGAGGGTCCGCTCGCGAAGCGAGCGGGGGTGAGGGGCTCTCCGCGCGCCACTCTGCTTATTGCGTTCGTGGATGCACCCCTCATCCGGCGCTTCGCGCCACCTTCTCCCGCAAGGGAGAAGGGACAACAGCGTCTACTCCGCGGCCTTCGTCACGATCCGGATCTCCGACGTCAGCGTCCTGTGCACCGGGCACTTGTCGGCGATCTCCATCAGCCTCTTGCGCTGCGTGGCGTCGAGCGCACCATCCATCGCGATCACGCGGTCGATCTGGTCGAGCAGGCCGTCGCGCGTCTCGCATTCCTCGCAGTCCTTTGCGTGGATCTTGGAATGCTTCAGCGTCACGGTGACGCGATCGAGCGGCAGCGATTTGCGGTCGGCATAAAGCCGCATGGTCATGGACGTGCAGGCGCCAAGGCCTGCGAGCAGGAAATCATAGGGGCCGGGGCCGGCGTCCTCGCCGCCGGCTGCGACCGGCTCGTCGGCCACCAGCCGGTGCGGCCCGACGGAGATAATCTGGTTGAACTTGCTCTTGCGGGTCTCCTGCACGACGACCTGGCGCGGCGCTTCGGGTAGATCGGCCACTTTCGCAAGTCCTGCCGGTTCGACATAGCGGCTCGCCCAGGCTGCGATCACGTCGGCAGCGTAAACGGCGTCGCTCGCCTTGCTGAGCAGATGATCGGCGTGATCGAGCGAGACGAAGCTCTTCGGATGTTTCGCCGAGACGAAGATCCTGGTCGCATTGTCGATGCCGACGGTGTCGTCGACCGGCGAATGCATCACCAGCAGCGCCTTGTGCAGAGTGGTGATGTCCTTCATCAGCTGGTGCTCGACGATGTCGTTGAGGAATTCGCGCTTGATGCGGAAGGGGCGGCCCGCCAGCGACACCTCCACCTCGCCCTGCGTGCGGATGTCGTCCAGGTGCTGGCCGAACAGCCCGGTGACGTGCGCGGGGTCCGATGGCGCCGCAATCGTCACCACCGCTTTGGCCTCCGAAATCTTTTCGGCTGCTGCCAGGATCGCAGCGCCACCCAGGCTGTGGCCGATCAGGATCGCCGGCGCCTTGCGCGTTGCGCGCAGATGATCGGCAGCGTGGACGAGATCGGCGACGTTGGAGGAGAAGGTCGAATTGGCGAAGTCGCCTTCGCTGGAGCCGAGCCCCGTGAAATCGAAGCGCAGCACGGCGATGCCTTTGGCGGCGAGCGCGACCGCGATGCGGCGCGCGGCCAAGACGTCCTTGCCGCAGGTGAAGCAGTGCGCAAACAGCGCGTAGGCGGCGGGCTCGCCCTCCGGCAGTTCCAGCGCGGCCGCCAGCAGATGGCCGCCTTCGCCCGTGAATTGAAAGCGTTCCATCGGCATGGGCTTTTCCCCGTTAGGTGTGAGCGTCAATCCCCGGAGTAGCGCTCTTCAGTCCAGGGATCACCGCGGTTATGATAGCCGCGGACCTCCCAATAGCCGGGCGCATCCTCGGTCAGAAATTCGATCGCCTGGAGCCATTTGGCGCTCTTCCAGAAATAGAGATGCGGCACGACGAGCCGCACCGGACCGCCGTGCTCCTTGGACAGCGGCTGGCCCGACCAGCTATGGGCGAGCAGGGCGTCCTCAGCGGCGAAATCCTCAAGCGCGAGATTGGTGGTGTAGCCGTCATAGGAATGCAGCACCACGAAGCGCGCATCATCGCGCGGCTGGCAGGCCGCCAGCAGCTCGCGTGTCGCAAGCCCTTCCCACTGGTTGTTGTAGCGCGACCAGGTCGTCACGCAATGGATGTCGGAGGTGAACTGCGCCTGCTTCTGCGCGGTGAATTCCGCAAACGTCCAGAACACCGGGTCTTCGACCGCACCATAGACGTCGAGCCGCCAGCGTTCCCGCGAAATCTCCGGCGTGAGGCCCAGATCGAGCACGGGCCAATCGTTTGTGAGATGCTGCCCGGGCGGCAGGCGCTGGTCTTCCGGGCGCGTGATCCTGCCGGTGAGGAAGCGGCCCTCGCGCGCCCATTTCTCCTTGGTCCGCGTCAGCTTGCTTTCGGGCGGCGGCTCGTTCTCGTCAGCCATGATCTACTCGTGACGATGTCCACTCGTGGCGTTTACTCGTGACGATGCATCGCGGAGGCATGCTTGGTGTCGCGCATCGTAGCATAGATGATCAGCGAGAGGCAGATGATGCCGCTGAGATAGTAATAGAACCAGTCCTCGTGCCCGATACTCTTAAAATAGAGCGCGATCGCGGGCGCCGTGCCGCCGAACAGGGAGACCGTGATCGCATAGGGCAGTCCCACACCGAGCGCGCGAACGTTGGTGGGAAACAGCTCAGCCTTCACCACCGCATTGATCGAGGTGTAGCCGGCGACGAACAGCCACGCGCAGCAGATCAGCACGAACGCCATGAAGGGCGATTTCGTCTCCTTCAGCGTCATCAGCAGCGGAACGGTTGCAAGCGTGCCGGCGATCCCGAAGAAGATCAGCAGTGGCTTGCGCCCGATCTTGTCGGAGATCGCGCCATAGATCGGTTGCAGGATGGTCGCGAAGATGAGCGTGCCGAAGATCACGAAGGTGGTCTGGTCCTCGGTCAGCCCGACCGAGAGTTTGACGAAGGTCTGCATGTAGGTGGTGAAGGTGTAGAATGCCGCGGTACCGCCGGCCGTGAGGCCCACCACCAGCAACAGCTCACGCGGATATTTCAACAGGTTCGCGATCGAGCCGGTCGGCTTCACCACCTTCTTGGCTTCCTCGAACGCCTCGGTCTCGTGCAGCCCGCGCCGCATCACCGCGGCGAAGATCGCGAGCCCCGCACCGATCGCAAACGGAATGCGCCAGCCCCAGGCCTTCAGCTCATCGGGCGTGAGGAACACCTTTTGCAAGAGCAGTAGCACGATGATCGCGGTCAACTGTCCGCCGATCAGGGTGACGTACTGAAAGCTCGAATAGAAGCCGCGATGCCTGGGATCGGCGACCTCGCTCAAGTAAGTGGCGCTGGCGCCATATTCGCCGCCGAGACTCAAGCCCTCGATCACGCGCGCGACGGCGAGGATGGCCGGGGCGGCAAGACCGATCGAGGCATAGGTCGGCGTCACCGCGATGATCAGCGAGCCGAAGCACATGAAGATAACGGAGAGCGTCAGCGAGATCCGGCGCCCGAAATGATCGGCGAGATAGCCGAAGAACCAGCCGCCCAGGGGGCGCATCAGGAAGGTCGCCGCGAACACGACGGCGACGTTCAATTGCTGGACGACAGGATCGTTGCCGGGGAAGAAGGCGGGGGCGAAATACAGCGCGAACGCCGTATAGGCATAGAAATCATACCATTCGACGAGATTGCCGATCGAGCCGATGAAGATCGCCTTGATGCGGCGTTGCGCGTCGGCAATGTCGAAGTGCTCGGAGGCCGGCTTGATCGCTTGGTCTGTCATCACCGGCCTCCCGTAACGTTTTCTGCCTGGAGGCTACATGGCCTTTCCAAGCAGAAATGGCAACTGGCGGGGGCCGCGCACGGTCCCCTGCGACCAGGTCACGGTGCCCGCCGGGTCGAGCCGGAAGTCGGGGATTCGCTTCAACCATTCCTCAATTGCGACCTGCATTTCCATCCGCGCCAGGTTGGAACCGACGCAGCGGTGGATGCCGAGCCCGAAGGCGGCATGGCGGTTCTCCCGCCGATCGAGCACGACCTTGTCGGCATCGGGAAACATTTTGGGGTCGCGGTTGGCCGCGGGGAAGGAGAGCAGGACCATGTTGCCCGGCTTGACCGGGCAGCCGGAGATGGTTGTCTCCTTCATCACTTCGCGCGCCATCGTCACCGGCGAATAGGCGCGCAGAAGTTCCTCGACCGCGATCGGTATCAGCTCGGGCTCGGCGATCAGGCGCTCGCAGTCCGCGGGCGTCTTTGCGAGGTGCCAGAGCGAGGAGCCGATCGCGCTCCAGGTGGTGTCGATGCCGGCGATCAGAAGCAGCCGCAGCGAGCCGTAGATGTGGGAGTCCTCGAGCGGCTGCCCGGTCTTGTCACGGGCATTGAGGAGATAGGAGATCAGGTCGTCGCCAGGCGTCTTCTTGCGCGCTTCGACATGGCCGGCGAAATAATCGGTCATCTCCTCGGCCGCCTGCTTCAGCATCATCTCGCTCTTGATGCTCAGCTCGAGGATCATGTGGATCCATTTGATGAAGAGGTCGCCGTCGCTCTCGGGGATGCCGAGCATGTGGGCGATCGCGCGCACCGGGATGTGCTTGGTGTAGCGAGCGGCGGCGTCGACCTTGCCGTCGGAAATGAATTCGTCGATCAGCTCGTTGCAGATGGCGCGGACGCGCGGCTCGAGTTTCCTCATCGCATCCGGCGTGAACGGTGGCAGCAGCAATTGCTTGGCCGGCTTGTGGTCGGGAGGATCCGAGGTGATCGGCGGCGCTGCGTTCTTGGCGACTTCGGGCCGTTCATCGCGAACGATGATGCGGCGCGAGGAGAAGCTTTCGGTGTCGTTGGCGATCTGCCGCACCGCCTCATAGGTCGTCGGCAGATAGCAGCCGAGAAATCGCTCTGTGTGCACGACGGGACTTGCAGCACGCATCTGGTCCCAGATCGGGAAAGGATCTTCCGTCCAGCGCGGGTCGGTGTGATCGAAATCGTGAAGCCAATCGGTGACGGGCGGATGGGCGGCGGGTTGGCTGACGTCGGACATCTCAGGATCCTCGGGGCTTGTGTTCACGGAAGAACGCAGGAACGCGCGGCGCGCTATTCCTCGGTCACTTCGATCGCGATTTCCGGACAGTTGGATTTGGCAAGCCAGGCCTTGTCTTCCAGGCCGGCTGGCACAGTGCCGTCGCCGACCTCATGCGCATTGCCGTATTCGTCGAGCTCGAACAGTTCCGGCGCGAGCGCCTTGCAGCGCGCATGGCCCTGACACTTGTCGGGATCGACGTGAACCCTTAGTCGTTCTGCCATTTAAGCTCCCTGGGTCATGCGTATCCGGGCTCCTCGAAGGGGCCGGGCGCGTTCCTCAATTGATTGTTCTCCGCAGCGGTCTCTGCGAATTAAGTTATAGTATATTACATTGCCGGCAGGCTTCCCCTGTCAAGCGCAAACTTATAGGTTTCCGCTCAACATGCCGACACAACTCGCCCGCAAGCCGCAAAACACCTATCACCATGGCGATCTTCGCGACGCCCTGATCAAGATCGCCCTGCGCGAGGCGGAGCAGGGCGGGGCGGAGGCGATCAGCATCAAGGCGCTGGCGAAGGAACTCGGCGTCTCCCAGCCTGCACCCTATCGTCATTTCGCCGACCGCGAGGCGCTGCTCGCCGCGGTGACGGCCGAAGCCTTCCGGCAATTCACGGCTGTGCTGCGCGAGGCCATGGCAAAGCCGTCGAAGCAGTCGAAACTCTCGCGGCTGGCGCAAGCTACGCTGGATTTCGGCCTGCGCCGCAACGGCATCTACCGGCTGATGTTCGCTTCGCGCACGGTTTCATGCGCCGCCAAGGGCAGCGAGTTGCACGCCGCGACCAACGAAACGTTCGCACTGGTGCTTGACGCATTGGAGGCGCCCGCCGTCGGTTATTTGCGCGAGCGGCATGCGCTGAAGATCTGGGCAGCATTGCACGGCGTGGTGATGCTGGCCGAGCAGGGGCTGTTCACCGGCGAGGCCGCGCACACGACGCGCGAGGAGTTGGTCGAGGATTTCGTGACCGAGACCAAGCTCGCGCTCGATGTCGCGATCAAGGAAGCCCGCCGTCGCGGGAAAGCGGACTAAACCTTCGCGGCAAGCAGCTTCTTCAGTTTCAGCACGGCGCTGTCAGGCGTCGTTACGACCGGCTTGCCGGTAGCGTCAGTGACCAGCGTCGCGGCGGCTGCGATACTGAACTGCGCGAGCGCGATCACGTCGCAGTCGCGCAGGTCTTTTGAGGCTTCCGCAATCAGGCGATCGTGCGTCGCGCGGTCGCCGCGGTCGAGCGCGGCGAGCGCGCCCTCGGCGAGCTTCGGCACGATCTCGACGGAGGCCGGAAATTCCGGCGGCATCGATTGCAGCGTCGGCGGGAAGGTCGAGAGCAGGCCGATGCGCCGGCCCATCGTCACCGCCTGCTCGATCATCGCTTCATTCGGTTTCAGGACCGGCATCGCCGCATGCGCGCGCGCGACCGCCTCGATGCAGGGTCCGAAGGCCGAGCAGGTGAACAGGATCGCGTCAGTTCCGGTCGCGACGGCATAATCCCCTAGCACGAGGAAGCGGTCGGTCATGGCGTCGGTCAGCGCACCGTCGCGCGCCAGATCCGCCGACAGGCTGTCGTCGAGTAGGTTCATCAGCCGCGCTTCCGGCCACAGGCGCGCGAACGCCGCTTCGATCGGGGCGATGGAATGTTTGAGCGCGTGGATCAGTGTGATGCGCATGGTGCCTCTTCTCCCTCGCCCCGCTTGCGAGGAGAGGGTCGGGGTGAGGGGAGTCTCCGCGGGGACGGTGAGAGTGGGATTCGCGGAAGCTCCCCCTCACCCGGATCGCATCTTCGATGCGATCCGACCTCTCCCCGCAAGCGGGACGAGCTGAAGAACGCGCAACTGGTTACTTGAACGGAATGGCGTACATCAAGCCGCCCTTGCTCCAGAGGCCGTTGAGGCCGCGCTCGAGCTTCAGCGGGCTGCCTTGGCCGACATTGCGCTCGTAGATCTCGCCGTAATTGCCGGTCGCCTTGATCGCCGTGACCAGCCACTTGTTATCGAGCCCAAGCCGGGAGCCGAGATCGCCGGAGGCACCTAACAGCCGCTGCACTGCGGGGGTCTGCGACTTCGCCATCTCCTCGACATTGGTCTGCGTCACGCCGAGCTCTTCCGCCTCGATCAACCCGTAATGCAGCCAGGTGATGATGTCGCTCCAGACTTCGTCGCCATTGCGGGTGAAGGGGCCGAGCGGTTCCTTGCTGATGGTCTGCGGCAGCACGACGTAATCGGCCGGGTTCGGTGCGGCCGTGGTCACTGCGCCGGCGAGTGCCGAGGCGTCCTGGGTCATGGCATCGCAGCGGCCGCCGAAGAAGGTCTGGTACATGGTGTCGACGCGGTCGAACACCAGCGGCTTCCAGTCGATGCCGTTGGCGCGGCCGTAGTCGCCGAGCGTCACCTCATGCGTGGTGCCCTGCGCAACGCAGACGGTGGCGCCCTTGAGATCCTTCAGCTCCTTTACACCGAGGTCCTTCTTCACGACAAAGCCCTGGCCGTCGTAGAAATTGATCGGTCCCTGCCGCAAGCCCAGCGTGGTGCCGCGCAAATAGGTCTGCGTCGAGTTGCGGTAGAGCACGTCGATCTCGCCCGATTGCAACGCGGTGAAGCGGTTCTGCGCGGTCAGCGCGACATAGCGCACCTTGTTGGGATCGCCCAGCACGCCGGCGGCAAGCGCGCGGCAATAGTCGACGTCGAGGCCCTTGTAGTTGCCTTGCGAGTCAGGCGCGGAGAAGCCGGCAAAGCCCGCGCTGACGCCGCACACCAGCGTGCCGCGGCTCTTCACCGTGTCCAGCGTCGCAGCCGTCGCCGCGCTGCTCGAAGCCGCGAGCAGGCCTGCCGCGATAATCACGTTCCTCATCATGCTACTCTCCCCTCAGTGATTGACACTACGCAACACGTTGTCGACGGCGGTGCCGAGCTTGTCGACGATCTGGTCGATCTCGTTCGCCGAGGCGATGTAGGGCGGCGCCAGCAGTACATGGTCGCCCCGGACGCCATCGACGGTCCCGCCGCCGGGATAGCAGCCGAGCCCCTCTGCGAAGGCGGCCGCCTTGATCTTCTGGTGCAGCTTGAGCGCCGGATCGAACGAGGTGCGCGTTGCGCGATCGGCGACGAGCTCGATCGCCCAGAACAGGCCGCGGCCCCTGATATCGCCGATGTGGCGGTGATTGCCGAAACGCTCGGTCAATCGTTGTTCAAGCTGACGCCCGCGCTCCTTGATGCGATCGAGGAGGGCATCTTCGCGGATCACGTCCTGCACCGCAAGTGCTGCCGCGCAGGCGAGGGGATGGGCGAGGTAAGTGTGGCCGTGCTGGAAGGCGCCGCTCCCGGCGCGGATGGTGTCGACGATCTTGCCGCTTGCGAGCATCGCGCCGATCGGCTGATAGCCGCCGCCAAGACCCTTGGCGATTGCCTGGATGTCGGGCGCGATTCCTTCCTGCTGCCAGGCGTGCATCGTGCCGGTGCGGCCCATGCCGCACATGACTTCGTCGAGGATGAGCAGCGCGCCATGGCGGTCGCAGATCTCGCGCACCGCCTTGAAATAGCCGTCGGGCGCGGTGACGGCGCCGGCGGTGGCGCCGACGACCGGCTCGGCGAGAAACGCTGCGACGGTGTCGGGACCGAGCCGCCGGAACTCGGCTTCGAGCTCGGCGGCCAGCCGCGCCACGAACGTCGCATCCGACTCGTCGTCATGCTTCTCGTGATAGGCAAAGGCCGGTGTCACGTGGCTGAAGGCGCCGGAGAGCAGCGGTGCATAGGGCTCGCGACGCCAGGCGTTGCCGCCGGCTGCGAGTGCGCCGAGCGTGTTGCCGTGATAGCTTTGCCGGCGTGCGATGAAGTGCCGGCGCTGCGGCTCGCCGCGCTCGATAAAATATTGCCGCGCGAGCTTGATGCTGGCTTCGATCGCCTCAGATCCGCCGCTGACGAAATAGGCGTAGGCAAGGCCGCCGGGCTCGTGGCCGACCAGCGTTTCGGCCAGCCGCTCCGCCGCCTCGGAGGAGAAGAACGCGGTGTGCGCATAGGCCAGTGTCGAGGCCTGCTTCGCCAGGGCCGCGATCACGCGCGGATGCTGATGGCCGAGACAGGAGACGGCGGCGCCGCCCGAGGCGTCGAGCACGCGCCGCCCGTCTTCGGCGAAGAGGTAAACACCTTCGCCGCCGATCGCCTTCGGCGGCGTCTCGCGCAAGGAACGGTGCAACACACGGGTCGTGCGGGTGCTCATGGCTCAACCTTTCTCTGAGACGTAGATGGAGGTCGCGGTCAATCGTGCCTCGGTGTCCTGAAGGCGTTTTTTCGCAACCGCGCCGCCGAGCGAAAACGTCACCGCGGCGAGTGACTGCGCGATCGCGATCGCGCCGGTGAGGCTCGGGAAGAATCCGGGCGAGGACGCAGCTTCGAACAGCAACACATGATCCGCGCCTTCGGCCATCGGCGCCGCAACGCTGTCCGCGATCGAGATCAGCGTCGCATCGGCGCGATAGGCGGCTTGCGCCACCCGGACGCTTGCGCCCGTATAGGGCGCAAAGCCGATCACCACGACGGCGTCGCTGGCGCGGAAGGCGCCGAGGTCGAGATCGTCAGGGCCGGAGCCGCCGACGATCTGCACCTCGCCCGCGCGGAACAGCCGCAACTCATAGTTCAGGAGCTCCGCGACACTGCGGCAGCTTCGGAAGCCGGCGATCCAGATCCGCTTGGCGTCATGCAATGCTGTTGCCGCGTCGGCCACGGAAGAAGCCGAGATCCGCGGCAGACCGGCAGCCTCCGCTTCAAGCTTGTCGGTGATCAGGGCAACGTCGGAATTCGGACCGTGGCGGCGCCCTTTGGCGCGACCGGAGAAGGGCGATGTCTGCGACGGCCGTCGCGCCTCGGTCAGCGCCGCGCGCAGCGCGTCCCAGCCGGAATAGCCGATCGCCTTGGCGAGCCGCGTGAACGCGGCCGGGTCGGCGCCGGCTTCGGCCGCGAGGTCGCGCATCGAGCGGGTGGTGGCGTCGTAGTCGTTGGCCGCGACAAAACGCCCGACCTCCTGCAACCGCATCGGGAGCGATGGCAATGCGCTGCAGAGTTCGCTCAACGGCGAGGATTTCGCGGGCTCGGCCATGAAACATTTGTTGCATATATCCTTGTTTAGTGCAACAGTTGATGCGCGCTGCCGAAGCGCATGGCCGGAAATCGCTGCTTTCAAAGCGTTTTGAGGATTTTTGTGCTGTGACGACTGATAGCCCCAGACCGCCCCCGCGCCGGACATTCTCGATCGCGCTGGGAGGCCCGCAGCTCAAGGGGCTGCTGTGGCAGATCCTCGTCGTCGGTGTCGCCCTCGCCATCCTCGCCTTCCTCTGGTCGAACACCGTTCACAATCTTTCGGCGCGCCGCATCTCGACCGGCTTTGCGTTTCTGGGCCGCGAGGCCGGCATGCCGATCGCCGACAGCCTGCTCGCCTACAGTCCGAAGGACACGTATTTCTGGGCGTTCGTCGTCGGTGTTGCCAACACCTTGCGCGTCGCCGTCATCGGCATCGTGCTCGCGACGATCCTGGGAACCTTGATCGGCATCTCGCGGCTGTCGGCCAATTGGCTGCTGTCGCGGCTCGCTGCCGTCTATGTCGAGGTGCTACGCGACATTCCGCTGCTGCTGCAGCTCCTGTTCTGGTACGTGCTGATGCAGGCACTGCCGGCCGCGCGCGCCGCATGGCGGCCGATCGACGGCATCTTCCTGTCCAACCGCGGACTGATCCTGCCGTCGATCCCGATCGGCGAGGGGCAGCTTTGGGTGCTTGGCGCCGCCCTTGTCGGCGCAGTCGTGTTCTACCTGATAAGGCGAGCCCAGATCGCGCAGCAGATGCGCGACGGCAAGCCGCGGCCCGCCTGGCCGTTTGCGCTCGGCCTCATCGTCGTGCTGCCGGCGCTGGTGTCATGGCAGCTCGGCGTGCGCTGGACCATCGCCTGGCCCGAGCTGCGCGGCTTCAACTTCGTCGGCGGCTTGACGCTGGCTCCCGAATATTTTGCCCTGCTGATCGCGCTCGTCACCTACACTTCGGCCTTCATCGCCGAGATCGTGCGCAGCGGCATCCAGTCGGTGCCGCGGGGGCAGTGGGACGCCGCCAACGCGCTCGGCCTGCGCCGCAGCTTCATGTTGCGGCAGATCATTCTGCCGCAGGCGCTGCGCGTCATCGTGCCGCCGATGACGAGCCAGTATCTGAACCTCACCAAGAACTCCTCGCTCGCGGTCGCGATCGGCTACCAGGACGTGGTCTCGATCGCCAACACCACGCTGAACCAGACCGGGCAGGCGATCGAGGCGATCGCGCTGATCATGGCGGTGTTCCTGACCATCAGCCTCTCGATCAGCTTCTTCATGAACTGGTATAACGCGCGGATTGCGCTGGTGGAGCGCTGACGATGACGGTGATCACCGACATTCCGCAATCGCCGCGCGCCATGCGCCGCCCACAATCCGGCAACCGCGTCCTGCGCTGGGTGCGCGCCAACCTGTTCTCATCGATACCGAATGGGATCATCACGCTGGTGCTATTTGCGGTGCTTGCCAAGGGCGTGTTCAGCTTCGTGCAATGGGGCATCGCCAACGCGGTCTGGCTGACGCCCGCAAACGACTCCAGCGCCTGCCGCGCGGCGCGCGGGTTGGGTGCCTGCTGGGCCGTCATCCCGGAAAAGTACCGCTTCATCCTGTTCGGCACCTATCCGTTCGACGAGCAGTGGCGACCGGCGCTCGCGGTCCTGCTGTTCATCGCGCTGTTCTACGTTTCCACCCGCCGTACATGGTGGCGGCGCGAGCTCGTCTATGTCTGGATCGCAGCGCTTGCGCTGATCAGCATTCTGATGTGGGGCGGCGTGCTCGGGCTGTCCTTCGTCTCGCAGGACCGCTGGGGCGGATTGCCGGTGACGCTGATCCTGGCGACCTTTGGGCTGGCCTTCGGCTTCCCGCTCGGCATCCTCGTGGCGCTCGGCCGGCGCTCGAAACTGCCGGCGATCCGCTCGCTCTGCGTGCTCTATGTCGAACTGATCCGCGGCGTGCCGCTGGTGAGCCTGCTCTTCATGGCAAGCGTGATGTTTCCGCTGTTCATGCCCGCCGGATTCAACATCGACAAGCTGCTCCGTGCGCAGATCGCGATCATCCTGTTCGCCGGCGCTTATCTTGCCGAAGTCGTCCGCGGTGGCCTGCAGGCCGTGCCGCGCGGGCAATATGAGGCTGCCGATGGGCTGGGACTGTCCTACTGGCGCAAGCAGCGGCTGATCATCCTGCCGCAGGCCATCCGTCACGTCATTCCGCCGCTGGTCAACACCTTCATCGCCTTCTTCAAGGACACGAGTCTCGTCCTGATCATCGGCATCTTCGATCTGCTGACGACAGCCAAGACTGCGATCATCGATCCCAACTGGCAGCAGTTTTCCGTTGAAGTCTACATCTTCATCGCCGTGATCTACTTCGCCTTCTGCTTCGCGATGTCGCGATACAGCCGGAGTTTGGAGGTGGGGGCGCCGAGGTGAGCTTCTCTCGTGTCCCGGACAAGGAGCAGCACGTCAGCGCTGCGCCGCGTTCAAGGCACGAAAGAGGTTACCTCTTCATCTTCGGATCGATTGGCGTCGTGCCGCGCAGACCCAAAATATCCTCCAGCACCTTTGCGCCGGCGATCACCTGCGCATCGCTGCGCGGCGCGCCGACGATCTGCACGCCGACCGGCAATCCCGACTCTGTGAAGCCGCAGGGCAGCGACAGCGCCGGGCAGCAGGCGAGCGTGATGGCGTAGACGATGCCGAGCCATTCGATGTAGTTGTCGAACCTCTTGCCAGCGCATTCGGCGACGTAACGGTTCTCGACCGGGAAGGGCGGCACGATGGTCGTGGGCACGAGCAGGAGATCATATGTCTTGAAGAATTCAACCGCACGCGCGGTCATCGCCACGCGTTGCGCGAGCGCGCGCTCGTGCGTTTCGACGGTAAGCTTCAGCCCTTCCTCGATGTTCCAGATCACCTCGGGCTTGAGCAGGTCCCGCTTCGTGCGCAGCAGGTTCGCCTTGGTGATCGCAAAGTCGAAGGCGCGCAGCACGTGGAAGCACTCATGCGCCTCGCGCCAGTCCGGATGCGCCTCTTCCACGATGGCGCCGGCTTCCGCAAGGCGCTCCGCCGCCTTCCGTGTGATCGCCTTGACCTCGGGGTCGACGGGCGTGACGCCGAGATCGGGCGAATGGGCGATGCGCCTCGGTTTACTGCCCGAGCGCGCGGCGGAGAGGAAAGAGGTCGCCGGCGCGGGCAGCGACAGCGGATCGTCGGCATAATCACCGCTCATGGCGTCGAGCAGCAGCGCAAGGTCCTCGACATTGCGCGCCATCGGGCCCTGTTGTGTCAGGTTGCGATCGATCCCGAACTTCGGTGTATGTGCGACGCGGCCGATGCTCGGGCGCATGCCGACGACACCGCAGAAGCTCGCAGGGCTACGCAAGCTGCCGCCCATGTCGGTGCCGTGCGCGAGCCAGGCCGTGCCCGTCGCAAGGGCGGCCGCGGCGCCGCCGGAGGAGCCGGCTGCCGATTTCGACGTGTCCCAGGGATTGAGCGTCGCGCCGAAGACCTCGTTGAACGTGTTGGCGCCGGCGCCGAACTCCGGCGTGTTCGACTTGGCGTAGACGACCGCGCCGTTGCCTTCGAGATGCTCGACCAGAAGGTCGGAGCGTGACGGGATGTTGTCCCTGAAGATCGGAGACCCCTGCGTGTTCAGCACGCCGGCGACGTCAGTCAGATCCTTGATCGGCACCGGCAGGCCTGCAAGCAGCCCGCGCTCGGCGATCGGCTTCTGCATCAGCGCCTTGGCGCTTGTCCGCGCGCGATCGAAGCACAGGGTCGGAAGCGCGTTGACCTGGCCGTCGACCTCCGCGATGCGCTTTTCCAGGACATCGAGCAGATCAAGCGGCGTGACCTCGCCGGCGCGCAGCTTGTCGACCACGGCGCACGCGGTTGCTCGGATCAGGTCTTGAGCGGGCAATCAGGATTCTCCTATTGCTACAACGTGCACTGTCATTGCGAGGAGCGGAGCGACGAAGCAATCCAGACCTTTTACCGCTGATGCATTTTTGGATTGCTTCGCGGAGCCTGTCGTCATCGGGCCGCGCTTCGCGCAGACCGGTGGCTCGCAATGACGACGTGCGGGGGCGCCGCCGAGCTCAATTAACCCCAACCCGCGCTGATCCCGCCATCAACTGTATAGATGACCCCTGACGTATAGCCGGAGCGGTCCGAGGCCAGAAACGCCATCAGGTCACCGATCTCGCGCGCATGTGCGGGCCGGCCGAGCGGCAGGCTTTTTTGGAATTCCTTGTAGCGGGTCTCATCGCCGAACTGCTGCTTTGCGCGGGTCTTGAGCAGCGTCACGTGACGGTCGGTGCCGACCGGGCCTGGATTGATTCCGACTACGCGGATGTTGTCGGCGAGGCTCTTGCTCCCGAGCGCACGTGTGAAGGCCATCAGCGCCGCATTGCCGGCGCTGCCGCAGATGTAGTTGGCGTCGAATTTCTCGCCGGCAGCACCGATGTCGTTGACGATCACGCCGCCGCCGCGTGCCTTCATCTGGGCGTAGATCATGCGCGTGAGGTTGATGTAGCCGAACACTTTCAATTCCCAGGCGTGACGCCAGCTGGCTTCGTCGATCTTGTCGATGGAGCCGCCGGGTATATCGCCGGCATTGTTGACGAGGATGTCGATCTCGGCGGCTTCCTTGGCGAGCCGCGTCACGTCTTCAGCCTTGCGCAAGTCCACGACGCTCGTCGCCGCGTCGAGCTGATGCGCCGAGCGCAAGCGGTCAGCCAGCGTCTCGAGCCGGTCGCCGCTGCGGGCGGCGAGCAGGAGATGGCAGCCTTCCTCGGCGAATGCTTCGGCTGCGGCCGCGCCGATGCCCTTGGACGCGCCGGTAATCAGAACGCGCTTGCCACGCAGATGCAGGTCCATGGGGATTCTCGCTGACGTCGGGAACGCGATGAAATCAGTAGGCGCTCGTCCGCGCCACGGTCAACATTGCAGTGCAGCGTTGCACTGCCGGCGAGTTTGGTCCATTGCAGGCTTGTCAACCAGGGCTCATGGTCGGCCCGGTCAGATCAAGTCAGGACAATTTCCAAGGAAGACTTCCAGGACAAAATCGATGAGCAAGAAGCAATACCGGATTGCAGTGATCCCCGGCGACGGCATCGGCAAGGAAGTGATGCCGGAGGGGCTGCGCGTGCTGGAGGCGGCCGCGAAGAAGCACGGTGTCTCCGTGCAGTTCGACCATTTCGACTTCTCGTCCTACGACTATTACGAGAAGCACGGGCAGATGATGCCTGACGACTGGAAGGAGAAGATCGGCGAGCATGACGCGATCTACTTCGGCGCGGTCGGCTGGCCGGCCAAGATTCCGGATCACGTCTCGCTGTGGGGTTCGCTGATCAAGTTCCGCCGTGAGTTCGACCAGTACGTGAACCTGCGCCCGGTGCGCCTGATGCCGGGCGTGCCGTCGCCGCTTGCGAACCGCAAGCCCGGAGATATCGATTTCTGGGTGGTGCGCGAGAACACGGAAGGCGAATATTCGTCCGTCGGCGGCCGCATGTTCCCGGACACCGACCGCGAATTCGTCACGCAGCAGACGGTGATGACCCGCATCGGCGTCGACCGCATCCTGAAATTTGCCTTCGAGCTCGCGCAGTCGCGGCCGAAGAAGCACCTGACCTCGGCGACGAAGTCCAATGGCATCTCGATCACCATGCCCTATTGGGACGAGCGCGTGGAGGCGATGGCCAAGAAGTTTCCGGGCGTGAAGTGGGACAAGTACCACATCGACATCCTGACCGCGAACTTCGTGCTGCATCCTGACTGGTTCGACGTCGTGGTCGGCTCCAACCTGTTCGGCGATATCCTCTCCGATCTCGGCCCGGCCTGCACCGGTACCATCGGTATCGCGCCATCCGGCAACATCAACCCCGAGCGCGACTTCCCCTCAGTATTCGAGCCCGTGCACGGCTCGGCGCCCGATATCGCGGGGCAGGGCATCGCCAACCCGATCGGCATGATCTGGTCGGGTGCAATGATGCTCGAGCATCTCGGCGAGAAGGAAGCCGGCAAGTCGATCGTCGACGCCATCGAGCGCACGCTTGCCGAACGCACGCTGCGCACGAAAGACCTAGGCGGCAACGCCGACACCACCGCGTGCGGCAAGGCGGTCGCAGAGATGGTGGACTAGGCTTGAGCTCCGCCCTCTCCCTTGGTGGGTCCGCTTGCGGGAGAGGGTGGCATAGGCGGCCTCGGGCCGCCGCTTTCCGGCGAATTGACCATCGAACTATAAGTGCTAGGCGCGAACCTGCCTGGGAAGATACCCAAATGCCGCCTTGGCCGTCGCAAAAGCGCGCGGATGGCGCCGCAGTTCCCGCACGGCGCGGTCGCGCAGCACGTCGAGCTGGCCGCGCCAGGACAATGCGATGCGGACATCAATCAACGGCAGCGGCCCTGCGCGGAACCGCCGCTTGTAGTCGTAATTGCCGATGCTGAGGTCGAAGTGCCTCACGCCTTCCGCATGCAGGGCCGCCATCGTCCGTTCTATGCAGAGCTGGCCGGGCGAGCAGTTCGACCATTGCCCGCGGGCGTTGGTGTTTCGTAGCAGCGAATAGCGTGCGCCATGCCTCAATCCCAGGGTGGTGGCCACGACTTCGTCGCCGCAGATCAGCGCCGAAACGACGGCGTAGCCGTCTCCGAGCCCGCGCCGGACGACGTCACGGTAGAACTTCGCGTTGCGGGGCTGATCCAGGACGAACCTCTCTCCCAGCTCGTTCATGCGTTTGTTCTGCTGGCGATCCATCATGTCGAGAATGCGCAACGCCTCGTCGACGTCGGCGGCCCTCTCAAACCTCGCTCCGGGATGGCGGGTGAATACGCGCCAGCGGCGCGGCAATTGGATCTTGGCGATCGAGGTGCGATAGTCCTCGAAATCGTCGCCGAACTCGACGACGTTGCCGTTCACCGAACAGGGGATCGCCCGCTCATCCGCCGTCAGCGGGTTGGGGCGCCCATGAATTATCTCGAGCGGCATCCTCTCGAGGCGGATCAGATCGGGACGCTCAGGCAGCAGGTGCAGCGCTGTCAGGAACGCGGAGGCGATGGCGCGCAGGTTCGCGGAATCGCGCGGCGCGTCTGACGCCAGAATCGGCGCATTGTAGTCGCTGAAGCCGTGATCGGCGAACTCGACGACGCGCATGCCGCTGCGCTTGCCGCACACCAGCGGAAAGAGCGCGACGTCGCGCCGCGCGGCGGCATCCACGATGAAGGCGATCAGGGGAGCGGCGTCGAAGGTGCGATACCATGCATCGAGCCAGTGCTTGTGCTGAAAGACCGTGGCGTCGCCGCCGTCACCCCACCGCGAGGAGGCTTTAGCCCAATCGTGGACGAATTCCACGCGGAACGCCGTGGACCGGTCCATGCTATTCACGCACCGCACTTGGCGTTACCCTCAGATGTCGACGGCCCCGAGCGCATCGCTGTGCCGGAGCCACGTGGCCACCGGACGGGGCGGTCGGAGAACAGTTCCGGCGGAGCCAGCGTCGAAGGTAGCGTCTGTTCGGTCGGTTAAACATTTTGGCTCAGCAATATGGGCGGCCAGAGTAGTCCAACTGCCGCGCAGCGAATTGTCGCAGCCCGCCAATGCGCGGGACCCTCCGCTATCAAAGATCGGACGTGCCATCTCGTTCCCTTGTCACAAGACTGCAACCCGCACTTGCAGCCGTAGGAAACTCAAGGGAATCGTTGCTGGCGAGGCGTGGCGCAACAAGTGCCCGCAAAGCACGCGGAGGGTGGGATTAGCCGAAGGCGTAACCCATCTCTTTACTTTCCGTGTGGCTAGAGCAGCGGCGGGTTACGCTTCTCTAGCCTAACCCACGATCTCTTGCGCGGGATGATGGTCAGTCATCTGCGCGCTCGTTCAGGATGCAACGCCCGCAATCGCCAGCACTGTGTGCATCAGCACGTTCGTCCCCGCGGTGCAGTCTGCCTGCGTCGCGTCCTCCAGCTCGTTGTGGCTGATGCCGTCCTTGCAGGGTACGAACACCATCGCCGCCGGCATCACTGTGTTGAGGTTGCAGGCATCGTGACCCGCGCCGGAGGTGATGCGGCGGCTGGAATAGCCGAGCGTGTTGGCAGCGTTCTCGACGGCTGCAATCAGCTTCGGATCGAAGTGCGTCGGCGCCTTGCGCCAGACGAGATCAAGCTTCACTTCGACCTTGCGGCGTGCGGCGATATCGGCAATGGCCGCGCGCAAGTCGCGATCGAGCGCGTCCATGATCGCGGCATCCGCGCTGCGGCAATCAACCGTGAAGGCGATCTCGCCGGGGATGACGTTGCGCGAGGGTTTTGCGATCACGGCCTCGCCGATGGTGCCAACCGCTTTCGGCCCGTGCTTGCTGGCGATTGCCTCCATTGCCAGAACGATCTCCGAGAGCGTCGCAAGTGCGTCGCGGCGCAGCGGCATCGGCGTCGAGCCGGCATGGCTTTCAAAGCCGGTGATATGGCCGTCGTACCAGAGCACGCCCTGGCCGGAGTCGACGACGCCGATGGTCTTTGTCTCCGCCTCCAGGATCGGTCCTTGCTCGATATGCAGCTCGACGAAGCACCCAAGCTTCTGGAAGCCGACCGGCTTGTCGCCGCGGTAGCCGATCGTATCCAGCGCCTGGCCGACCGTGACGCCCTCGGCATCCTTGCGCGACAGGATATCGTCGGTGGTGAAGTCGCCGACATAGGCGGCGGACGCCATCATGGCCGGTGCAAAGCGCGAACCTTCCTCGTTGGTCCAGTTGACGACGCAGATCGGCGCTTCGGTCTCGATGCCGGCGTCGTTCAGCGTGCGGATCACTTCGAGCGCGCCGAGCGTTCCCAGAATGCCGTCATATTTGCCGCCCGTCGGCTGGGTATCGAGATGTGAGCCGATGCCGACAGGCGGCTTCGACATGTCGCGGCCTTTCCGCAATCCGAACATCGAGCCGAGCGCGTCGACGTGCACCTCGAGCCCCGCGTCCTCGCACGCCTTGCGGAACCAATCACGCACCTGCTTGTCCTCGGTGCTCAGAGTCAGTCGCCGCACGCCGCCCTTCTGTGTCGCGCCGAATTGCGCGGTCTCGTGGATGGAGCTCCAGAGGCGGGCGGAATCGATTTGCAGATTGGTGGCGGCTCGGCTCATGCGGTCAGTCCATCTTAGCTGTCATTCCGGAGCGCCCGAAGGCGAACCCGGAATCTCGAGATTCCGAGTTCTCGCTATGCGAGCCCCGGAATGACGATTGAGTTGTCCGGCCCTCGTTCAATGACGCGCCGGCATCTCCGCGTCAACCGCGAGGCTCTTTTGCGCGATCTGCCGCGCGAGCTCGGCGACGCGCTCGATCGCGACGACGTCGGGCGAGGCGAGCCAGCTTGCCGTGAAGGTCAGCGGCGTGATGTTCAGGTCAGTATCGAGCAGTTGCAACCGTCCATCGGCGAGTTCTTTCTCGACGATCGCTGAAGGGATCACGGCGATGCCGAGCCCTTCGACGGCCATGTGGATGACGGTGGCAAGCGACGCGCTCGCGTGCAGCCGGATCGGCGGCAGCTCGGGCCGGTCGAACACCTCACGCACGACCTCGTAGGGTTTGGTCTTGCGCGGGAAGGTGATGATCGGAAAGCGTGCGAGGTCCTGCCGGGTCACGGGGCCATTGCCCAGGCCCAGCGACGGGCTCGCGAGAAAGCCGATCGGATAATCGACCAGCATACGGTTGTGCACGCCGGAGGCCGACAGCGGCCCCACCACGAAAGCGAGCTCGATCTCCTGCGCCATCAAACGCGCGGTCAGGTTCGGTGTGATGTCGACTTCGATCTCCAGCGACAGGTTTGGATAGATTTCGTTCACGCTCTTGACGAGCCGCGGCAGCCAGGTGTGCACGATGGTCTCGGCAACGCCCAGCCGCATCACGCCGCGCATTGCGGAGGCGTTGCCGATCTCGGCCATCATCGCCGCGCGCAGGCCGATTAGTTTCTCCGCATAGACCATCATCTGCCGGCCGCTCGGTGTCGGCGAAGCGATGCGATGATCGCGGTTGAGGAGCTTCACGCCCATCTCGCGCTCGAGCTGGGCAATGCGCTGGGAGATCGCCGGCTGGGTGGTGTTGAGCCGCGCCGCGGCTCCCCGGAAGCTGCCGAGTTTCACGACCCAGAGGAAGGTTTCGATCGACCTGAAGTCCAGCATTGGAAGGAATTTTCCAATCGATAAATAAAATTTATCGATCTACATTAGAAAGGAAGATTAGACTTTATACCATGCTTGGTGTTCGCTGTCCTTGTCGAGATTATAGGCAGGTCGATTGGATGACTGTTTTGGTGGCAGTGCAGCAAACTGAATCAAGCGACACCATTCCGAGCCGTCAGGCCCGGCTCGCCTATCGCGCCGGAGAGGTCGGCTCGACCGCGGGCGTCGCCCCCGGCTTCGTTCAGGGCAATCTGGCGATCCTGCCCGAGAAATACGCCAGCGCCTTTCACCGCTTCTGCCAACTCAATCCGAAGCCGTGCCCGATCATCGGCATGTCCGATGTCGGCAGCCCTTTCATTCCGGCGCTGGGCGTTGATCTCGATATCCGCACCGACGTGCCGCGCTATCGCGTGTGGCGCGATGGCGAGGTCGTGGAAGAGCCGACCGACATCACGAAGGACTGGCGCGACGATCTCGTGACCTTCGTGCTCGGCTGTTCGTTCTCTTTCGAAGAGGCGCTGCTCGACGAGGGCATGCCGATCCGCCACATCGAGCACAAGGTGCGCGTACCGATGTACCGCACCAACATCGCCTGCGGTGAATCAGGTCCATTCGCCGGACCCATGGTGGTGTCGATGCGTCCGTTCAAGCCGGCGGATGCGATCCGCGCGGTGCAGATCACCTCGCGCTACCCCGCTGTGCACGGAGCGCCCGTGCATCTCGGCCATCCGCACCTGATCGGCATCAAGGACATTGCCAAGCCCGACTACGGCGATCCCGTGCCCGTCGCCGACGACGAGATCCCGGTGTTCTGGGCCTGCGGCGTGACGCCGCAGTCGGTGATCAACGCCGCGAAACTCCCGTTTGCGATCACGCATTCGCCGGGCCTCATGCTGGTGACGGATTTGAAGAACAGGAACATGGCCGTGATTTAGTGGGCAGCATATGCTGCTTCTTCAGGCTTTACCGTGCAAACCAATCGCTCCATCGATAGCCGCAAGTAAGAGGGGAATTTGCCAATGACGATCACGCGCCGCGACGTTCTGCTCGGAGCCACTGCTACCGCAACTGCCGCACTCATGCCGCTCGCAGCTCGCGCGCAGACTTCGGAAGTGGTGATCGGGTTGACGTACCCAATGTCCGGCGCCAATGCCCAGATCGGCGTCGATGCGCAGCGCGCGTTCGAGACGGCGGTCGACATCATCAACAAGGACTTCGATTTCGACCTGCCGCTCGCGAAGGGCGAAGGGCTGCCGGGCCTCGGCGGCGCCAAGATCCGCCTGGTCTTCGCCGACCATCAGGGCGATCCGCAGAAGGGACGCGCCGAGGCCGAGCGCCTGATCACGCAGGAAAAGGTCTGCGCGGTGCTCGGCACCTATCAAAGCGCCGTTGCGGTCACCGTCAGCCAGATCTGCGAGCGTTACCAGATTCCGTTCATGTCGGCAGACAATTCCTCGCCCAGCCTGCATCGCCGCGGTCTCAAATATTATTTCCGTCCTTCGCCGCATGATGAGATGTTTTCGGCCGCGATGTTCGACTTCCTCGATGCAATGAAGAAGAAGGGCACCAAGATCGATTCGCTGGCGCTGTTTCACGAGGACACGATCTTCGGCACCGATTCCGCCAACGCTCAGCTCAAGCTTGCGGCCGAGCGAGGCTACAAGATCGCCGCTGACATCAAGTACCGCGCCAACTCGCCGTCGCTGTCGGCCGAAGTGCAGCAACTGAAGGCGGCCAACGCCGACGTGCTGATGCCCTCGAGCTATACCACCGACGGCATCCTCCTGATCAAGACCATGGGTGAGCTCGGCTACAAGCCGAACGCCATCGTGGCGCAGGCCGCCGGCTTCTCCGAGAAGGCGTTCTATGACGCGGTCGGCGACAAGGTCGAGGGTGTGATCACCCGCGGCAGCTTCTCGCTCGATCTCGCCGCCAAGCGGCCGATGGTCGGCAAGATCAACGCGATGTTCAAAGACAAGTCCGGCAAGGACCTCAACGACAACACCTCGCGCGAATTCATGGCGCTGATCGTGATGGCGGACGCCATCAATCGTGCCAAGTCCACCGACGGCGAGAAGGTCCGCGATGCCCTGGCCGCGACCGACATGCCGGGCGAGCAGACCATCATGCCCTGGAAGCGCGTCAAGTTCGACGAGATGGGCCAGAACGACGACGCCGATCCGGTGCTTCTGCAGTATGTCGGCGGCAAGTTCGTGACCATTTCGCCGGCGCAGGCGGCAGTGGCCGAACCGATCTGGCCGATGAAGTAGACAGGCCGCAGGGCAGGGTGGGGGACCAAGCACTGTGATAGCCGAGAAGAGCGAACTGCTTCACCGCATCGTCATTGCGAGCCACCGGGTCTGCGCGAAGCGCGGCCCGATGACAGGCTCCGCGAAGCAATCCAGGAACGTATCCGCGGAGACAGTCTGGATCGCTTCGTCGCTAAAGCTCCTCGCAATGACGGAGTTCTGCTGGAACATCCTGCATGTGGAGCTGCACCAGTGACAGCCGAAACCATTATCCAGTCACTGGCCAGCGGCCTCCTGATGGGGCTGCTCTACGGACTGATCGCCGTCGGGCTCGCGCTGATCTTCGGCCTGATGGACGTCGTGAACTTCGCTCATGGCGAGTTCCTGATGATCGCGATGTATGCAACCTTCTTCCTGTTCGCGTTCTTTGCGATCGATCCCTTGCTCTCGGCGCCGCTCGTTGCCGCGGCCCTGTTCGTGTTCGGGGCCCTGATCTATCTGCTGGTTGTTCGCTTTGCGATGCGTGCCAAGGCCAATGCCGGCATGGTGCAGATCTTCGCAACCTTTGGCCTGGCAATCGTGATGCGGGGCCTGGCCCAGCTCTTCTTCACGCCGGACTATCGCAGCATCACGCACTCCTGGCTCGGCGGCAAGACCGTCTCGGTCGCCGGCATCTTCCTGCCGGCGCCGCAGCTCGTTGGCGCCCTGGTGTCGATCGCAGCCTTTGCCGGGCTCTATTTCTTCATCAACCGCACCGATTTCGGCCGCGCGCTGGAGGCAACCCGTGAAGACCCCGGCGCTGTCGCGCTGGTCGGCATCGACAAGAACCGCGTGTTCGCGCTCGGCTGGGGCCTTGGCGCGGCCCTGGTCGGTCTCTCCGGCGCCATCATGGCGGTCTTCTTCTATATCTATCCCGACGTCGGCGCGTCCTTTGCGCTGATCGCCTATGTCACGGTGGCGCTCGGCGGCTTCGGCAGCGTGTTCGGCGCCTTTGCCGGCGGTATCGTGGTCGGCTTGGTCGAAGCAATGACCGCGCTGGTGCTGCCGCCATCGCTGAAATCGGTCGGCATCTACGCCGTCTATCTCCTCGTGGTCTTCATCCGGCCGCGCGGCCTGTTCGGGTCGATGTGATGGACAAGAATTTTTCCGCGCGGCGCCGCCGCGATCTGATCATAGCCGCCGTGCTCGCGGTGATCGCAGCGCTGGTGCCGCTGTTCGTGAAGGACGTTTACGTCCAGAACATCATGATCCTGACGCTGATGTACGCAGCGTTGTCGCAGAGCTGGAATATCCTGTCCGGCTATTGCGGACAGATTTCGCTGGGGCACGCGCTTTATTTCGGGTTGGGTGCCTACACCACCGCGCTTCTCTTCATGAAGTTCGGAGTGCTGCCGTGGTTCGGGATGATCGCCGGCGGCTTGATCTCCGCAGCGATCGCGATGGCCCTCGGCTATCCCTGTTTCCGCCTCGGCGGCCACTATTTCGCGATTGCCACCATCGTGATCGCCGAGATTGCGCTGCTGTTGATCCAGAACTGGGATTGGGCGGGCGCAGCGCTCGGCATCGACATTCCCGTGCGCGGCGATAGCTGGCTGAAGTTCCAGTTCACGCGAAGCAAGCTGCCTTACTTCTATTTTGCCCTCGCGCTCGCCTGCGTCGCCTGGTTCGTCACCTGGTGGCTGGAAGATTCCAAATGGGGCTTCTGGTGGCGCGCTGTGAAGGACAACCCGCAGGCCGCCGAGAGCCTGGGCGTCGACGTGTTCGATTCCAAGATGGGCGCCGCGGCCGTCTCGGCCTTCCTGGTCGCGGTCGGCGGCAGCTTCTACGCGCAGTTCGTTTCCTATATCGATCCTGAGAGCGTGATGGGCTTCCAGTTCTCGCTGCTGATGGCGCTGCCGGCGGTGCTGGGCGGGATCGGCACTCTCTGGGGTCCTGCGCTCGGCGCGGTCATCCTGATCCCGCTGACGGAATTGACGCGCTCCTATATCGGCGGCTCCGGCCGCGGGGTTGACCTCATCGTCTATGGATCGCTGATCATCCTGATTTCGCTGGCGCTGCCGCGAGGGCTGGTGAGCCTGTTCTCGTCACGCAAGGGAGCCGCACGATGACCGCGCTCCTCGAAACCCGCGGCGTCTGGCAGCGGTTCGGCGGCCTCGTCGCCAACTCGGATGTCTCGATCTCGGTCGGTCGCGGCGAGATCGTTGGGTTGATCGGCCCCAACGGCGCCGGCAAGTCGACGCTGTTCAATCTCATCGCCGGCGTCCTGCCGCCGACGCAAGGCTCGATTCTATTCGACGGCGAGGATGTCACGCGCATGCCGGCGGCCGAGCGCTGCCAGCGCGGCGTCGGGCGCACCTTCCAGGTCGTCAAGAGCTTTGAGACCATGACGGTCATCGACAACGTCATCGTCGGCGCGCTGGTGCGCAACACGGTGATGCGCGAAGCCCGCCGCAAGGCGCATGAGGTGCTGGAGTTCACCGGCCTTGCCGCGCGTGCAAATGTGCTTGCAAGCGACCTCGTGCCGGCCGAGAAGCGTCGCCTTGAGGTGGCGCGCGCGCTTGCCACCGAGCCAAAGCTGTTGCTGCTCGACGAAGTCCTCACCGGTCTCACGCCGACGGAAGCACAGACCGGTGTTGCGCTGGTGCGCAAGGTGCGCGATGCCGGCATTACCGTGCTGATGGTCGAACATGTCATGGAGATCGTGATGCCGCTGGTCGACCGCGCCATCGTGCTCGACCTCGGCAAGGTGCTGGTCGAGGGCAAGCCCGCCGACGTTGTCCGCGATCCCAAGGTGATCAGCGCGTATCTGGGAGATCGTCATGCTGTCGGTGCGTGAAGTCACGACCGCCTATCAGGGGCTGGTTGCGATCTCCTCCGTGTCGATCGATGTCGAGAAGGGCGAGATCGTCTGTGTCGCCGGCGCCAACGGCGCGGGCAAGTCGACGCTGCTCAAATCCATCGCCGGCGCCGAGCGCCTGCGCTCAGGCACCGTGACGTTCGACGGCAAGCGGCTCGACGGCATGGCGCAACATCATATCACGGCCACCGGCATCGCCTATGTGCCGGAGAACCGCCGCCTGTTCCCGCGCCTGTCGGTGCGCGATAATCTTCGCCTCGGCAGCTATCTCTACCGAAGCGAAGCAAACCGCGAAGGCCCGCTCGAACTCGTCTTCAATCTGTTCCCGCGTCTGTCGGAACGCCTCGAGCAGCGCGCCGAAACGCTCTCCGGCGGCGAGCAGCAAATGCTGGCGATCGGCCGCGCGTTGATGACGCGCCCTCGGCTGTTGATGTTGGACGAGCCCTCGCAGGGCATCATGCCAAAGCTCGTCGACGAGATTTTTCAGGCCGTCAAACGCATCCGCGACGCCGGCATGACCGTCCTGATCGTCGAGCAGCGCATGGCCGAATGCCTCGAGATCGCCGACCGCGCCTACATCCTGCAAACCGGCCGCGTGCTGATGCAGGGGCCCTCGGCGGAGATCAAGGGCAACCCGGACGTGCGGAAGGCGTATCTGGGGCTTTGATCCTTTTATCTCCAGTTACACCAACGTCATCCTGAGGTGCGCGCTCTTGCGCGCCTCGAAGGATGAGCCGCAGGCGCCCGCTGCCCATCCTTCGAGGCTTCACCTTGCGATGCCAACGCATCGCAGGGCTCGCACCTTAGGATGACGGTGGCGGATGTGGCTGGCGCTTGCAAAGACGATCTTGTGGCAGATCCTTGCCATTCCCTCAGTGTCATCGCCCGCCTTGTGCGCACTTGCGCACTGGGGCGGGCGATCCAGTATTCCAGAGGCAGCGATGGGATACGGAGAAGCCGCGGCGTACTGGATCACGGGGAATGACAGGCGGTGGTTGAGGCGACATCGTCGCGCCAATGACGGGCGGGCGCTAGTGATGCTCCCCATGCTCCGGCAGCGTCAGCCCGAACACCTTCACCAGATCCTTCACCTGCTCCGGCGACAGATGGCGCGGGTTCATCCCGCGCAGCAGCAGGTACAGTTTCGCCGTCTCCTCCAGCTCCTCCGTCGCGAACACGGCGGCTTCCAGCGTGTCGCCGGCGACGACCGGGCCGTGATTGGCGAGCAGCACTGATGAATATTTCCCCGCCAGCCCCTTGATCGCATCCGCCACCGCGGGATCGCCCGGGCGGTAATAGGGCACGAGCGCGGTGGTGCCGCATTTCATCAAATAATAGGCCGTCATCGGCGGCAGGGCCGCGCGCGGGTCGATCTCGGGCAGCATCGAGAGCGCGACCGAATGGGTCGAGTGCAGGTGCACGATCGCGCGCGCCGCGCCCCGCGTGTCGTAGAGCGCCGTATGCAACGGGACCTCCTTGGTTGGCGCATCGCCCGAGACGAGCCGGCCGGAGGCATCAAGCCGCGACAGCCGGGCCGGGTCGAGGAAGCCGAGCGAGGCGTTGGTCGGCGTCACCAGCCAGCCGCCGTCGTCGAGCTTGACGCTGATATTGCCGGAGGAGCCCGGCGTCAGGCCGCGCTCGAACAACGAGCGGCCGAAGCGGCAGATATCCTCGCGTAGTTTGCTGTCATTGCTCATGAAAGGGGCCCTGTTAGCTTCGTTGTCTCACGCTTTGGCAGCGCGGCCAAGCCGTGATATGCGGTTCAAGTGGCCGCCGAGAACCGGCCATTGAGGAACGTTCCAAGGGATCAATCGCATGTCGTCAGCCTCGCAAAAACCGCGTATCGCCGTCATCGGCCTCGGCTCGATGGGCTTTGGCATGGCCACATCGCTGAAACGGGCGGGATTCGCCGTCACCGGCTGCGATGTCTCGGCCGACGCGGTCGCACGCTTCGTCAAGGATGGCGGCGCAGGCGGGAAGACGCCGGCGGAGGCGGCGAAGGAGGCTGATGTCGTCGTCAGCGTCGTCGTCAACGCCGCGCAGACAGAGGCGATTTTGTTCGGCAAGGATGGCGCGGCCGAAACCATGCCGAAGGACAGCGTCTTCATCTCGTCCGCCACCATGGATCCCGACGTCGCAAGGCGCCTCGCCAGGCAGCTCGAGGCGACCGGCCGGCATTATCTGGATGCGCCGATCTCCGGCGGCGCGCAGCGCGCCGCGCAAGGCGAGCTGACGATTCTCGCCTCCGGCAGTCCGGCCGCCTTTGCCAAGGCGCGCCCCGCGCTCGATGCCATGGCGGCCAAGCTCTACGAGCTCGGCGATGCCGCGGGCCAGGGCGCTGCCTTCAAGATGATCAACCAGCTCCTGGCCGGCGTGCACATCGCGGCTGCCTCGGAAGCGATCGCCTTTGCCGCCAAGCAGGGCCTCGACATCCGGAAAGTGTACGAGGTGATCACGGCGTCCGCCGGCAATTCCTGGATGTTCGAGAACCGCATGCCGCACGTGCTGGACGGCGACTACACTCCGCGGAGTGCGGTCGAGATTTTCGTGAAGGACCTCGGCATCATTCAGGACATGGCACGATCGGCAAAATTCCCGGTGCCGGTCTCGGCTGCCGCGCTCCAGATGTTCCTGATGACGGCCGCCGCCGGCATGGGCCGCGACGACGATGCTTCGGTGGCGCGGATGTATGCGCAGGTCACCGGCGTGAAGCTGCCCGGCGAAAAATAAGAGGACGATGCCATGCCCCGTTTTGCCGCCAACCTCTCGATGATGTTCACCGAGGTGCCGTTCCTCGACCGCTTCGATGCCGCCGCACAGGCCGGCTTCACCGCCGTCGAATTCCTGTTTCCCTATGACCACCCGGTCGACGCGGTCGGCGAGCGGCTCAAGCGCAACGGGCTCACGCAGGCGCTGTTCAACCTGCCGCCCGGCAATTGGGATGCCGGCGAGAAGGGCTTTGCGGCGTTGCCCTCGCGCTTCGCAGATCTCAAGCAGAGTCTCGAGACGGCACTCCCTTACGCCCAGGCGACTGGCGTCAAGCGTCTGCATTTGATGGCAGGCATCGCCAACCGCGGCGATCGCCTCGCGATCGAGGCCTTCTACAAGTCGGTGGCGTGGGCGGCGGAATTCTTTGCGCCGCACGGCATCGACATCGTGATCGAGCCGATCAATTCGCGCAACGTTCCCGGCTATTTCCTCAACGACTTCGGCTTCGCACGCGACGTGGTCCAGGAATTGCGGTTGCCGAATTTGAAGCTACAGTTCGACATCTATCACTGCCAGATCATCCATGGCGACGTCACCATGCGCCTGCGTGAGATGATGCCGATCATCGGCCATGTCCAGATCGCCAGCATCCCCTCGCGCAACGAGCCCGATAGCGAGGAGCTGAACTATCCCTTCCTGTTCGCCGAGCTCGACCGTCTCGGTTATGCCGGCTTCGTCGGCTGCGAATACAATCCGCGTGGCAAGACCACGGATGGTCTCGCCTGGTTCAAGCCCTACGCTGGAGCAAAGTCGTGACACTTGCGCTGGGTTGCATCGCCGACGACTATACCGGCGCCTCCGATCTTGCCAACACGCTGACGCGGACGGGCCTGCGCACGGTGCAGACCATCGGCGTGCCGTCCGACGATCTGGCGCTGCCTGAGGTCGATGCGGTCGTGGTGTCGCTGAAGAGTCGCTCGATCGAGGCGGGACTTGCGGTGACGCGCTCGCGCGCGGCGGAGAAATGGCTGCGCGGCCGCGGCGCGAGCCATGTGTTGTTCAAGATCTGCTCGACCTTCGATTCCACCGACGCCGGCAATATCGGCCCGGTCATGGACGCCCTGCGCGAAGACTGCAGCGAGGCGCTCGTGCTGGTGACGCCGGCTTTCCCGGAGACCGGCCGCACCGTCTACCAGGGCAATCTCTTCGTCGGCAGTGTTCCTCTCAACGAGAGCCCGCTGAAAGACCATCCGCTCAACCCGATGCACGATTCCAACCTGGTGCGGGTGCTGGCGCGGCAGAGCCGGACCAAAGTCGGCCTCGTCAACCTCGCTGGCGTGACACGCGGCCCGGATGCCGTGCGTGCGCAGCTCTCCGAGCTCTCGGCCAAGGGCACGGGCGCAGCGATCATCGACGCCGTGTTCGACCGCGACCTCGAGACCATCGGTCTCGTTGCCGCGGGCCATCGGTTGTCGGTCGGTGCTTCCGGCATCGGACTCGGCCTGGCGCGCGCACTGGTCTCGACGGGAAGGGTGAGTCCGAATGTCGCAGCCACCGATGCGAGCGCGCCGGTCGGCGGACCGGCAGCGTGCCTCGCCGGAAGCTGCTCGCAGGCGACCCTTGCGCAGATCGGGAATGCCGAACGTGTCATGCCGGTGTTGCATCTCGATCCCGAGCAAATTGTCGCAGGCGGAAGCGAAGCACAGCGCGCGATCACCTGGGCGAAACCACGGCTCGCTGATGGTCCGTTGCTGATCGCCTCGAGCGCGACGCCCGAGGCGGTCGCAGCGGTGCAGGCACGTCACGGCCGCGATGCGGCCGGTCATGCCATCGAGCAGGCCATGGCCGATATCGCCGAAGGGCTGGTGCAATCGGGTGTTCGGCGCCTGGTCGTCGCCGGCGGCGAGACGTCGGGCGCCGTCGTTGACCGCCTGAAGATTCCCGGCTTCCTCGTCGGCGCGGAAATCGCTGCGGGCGTGCCGGTGTTGCGCGCGGTTGGTGCCGAGGAAGGCAACATGCTGCTTGCCCTTAAATCAGGCAATTTCGGCGGGCCGGAGTTTTTCACCGATGCGCTTGGCCTCATGCGCTAAGCGCAGGGCTCTCTTAGTCCTCTGTTTATTTCTTTCGCGTTCCGTACTCGTACGGGGTCGTAGTTAACATCTGCTCAGTTCCTTTAGTGTTGGATGGCGGCTGCACTCCTTTGGGTTGCAGCTATTTCCTGACGCGCGGTCGTGGCCGAAAAGCCCCGGTCCTACACGAGAGACTGAAGCAATGCTCGCGAAGATTTCCATTCGTGCCAAGATCATCAGCGTCGTGGCCTTTCTGCTGGTGGCGATGACCGGCATGGGTCTGCTTGCCGTCATGAAAATGCGGTCGATCAACGCCAACACGGTCGACATCACCAAGAACTGGCTTCCCAGCGTGCGGGTGCTTGGCGAGCTTCGCGCCGGTGCCATCACTTATCGCACCATGATACGCGGTCATCTGTTGGCCGAGACGACCGAGGACAAGCTTGCGGCGGAAAAGACAGTCGCAGGAGTGGTCGAGGCAGTGGCCAAGTCCCGCAAGGAATACGAGCCGATGATCACCTCGTCGGAGGAGCGAGCCCTGTACAGCGAATGGTCCAAGCTGTGGGACGACTACAAGAAGGGTATGGACGATGTCATGGCGCTGTCGCGCAAGGACGTCGGCAAGATCCCGCGCGAAGCGCGTGAGCTGAACGCTAAAATCGTTGGCACGATCGGCCTCCAGGCGGACGATGTGCTCAGAAGGGGTATCGAGCTCAACAACAAGGGCGGCGATCAGGCCGCCCAGGACGCCGCCGACAGCTATGCCTTCGCCTTCATGCTGGTATCCGTCATTCTCGGCGCCGCGCTCGTCATCGGCGTCGGCCTCAGCTTCTACATGATCCGCGATATTTCTAGAGGCATCAATTCCATCGTCGAGCCGATGCAGGCGCTCGGCAAGGGTGACCTGACCGCCGAAGTGCCGCACCAGGGCGAGAAGACCGAGATCGGCGCCATGGCCGACGTTCTCCAGGTCTTCAAGGAGGCGCTGATCGCCAAGAAGGCGGCTGACGAAGCTGCCGCACACGATGCGGAGATCAAGATCGAGCGCGGCCGTCGCGTCGACAACATCACCCGCGAATTCGAATCCATGATCGGCGAGATCGTGCAGACGGTCTCGTCCGCCTCGACCCAGCTCGAAGCCTCGGCCTCGACGCTGACGGCGACCGCCGATCGTTCGCAGCAGATGGCGACCACCGTCGCTGCCGCCTCGGAAGAAGCCTCCACCAACGTGCAGTCGGTGGCCTCAGCCACCGAGGAGATGGCCTCGTCGGTCGGCGAGATCAGCCGCCAGGTCCAGGAATCGGCGCGGATGGCGGGCGACGCCGTCGGCCAGGCCCGCACCACCAGCGAACGTGTCAGCGAGCTCTCCAAGGCGGCCTCCCGCATTGGCGACGTCGTCGAGCTGATCAACACCATCGCCGGCCAGACCAACCTTCTGGCGCTGAACGCGACCATCGAGGCGGCGCGTGCGGGCGAAGCCGGCCGCGGCTTCGCGGTGGTGGCTTCCGAAGTGAAGGCGCTCGCCGAGCAGACCGCCAAAGCGACCGGCGAGATCGGCCAGCAGATCACCGGCATCCAGGCCGCCACCAACGACTCCGTCGGTGCGATCAAGGAGATCTCCTCGACCATCGAGCGCCTCTCCGAGATCTCCTCGGCCATTGCAGCGGCCGTGGAAGAGCAGGGCGCCGCGACCCAGGAGATTGCCCGCAACGTGCAGCAGGCGGCGCAGGGCACGCAGCAGGTCTCCTCCAACATCACCGACGTGCAGCGCGGCGCGACCGAGACCGGCACCGCATCCTCGCAGGTGCTGTCGGCGGCGCAGATGCTGTCCAACGATTCGAGCCGCCTGAAGACCGAGGTCAGCAAGTTTCTGACCAACGTTCGCGCGGCCTGAGCGCATAGTCCCGGGCCTTCGCCGGCCGACGGTGAGGCGCATAGCTGCGATGCCTGTGCCGCAGTGCGGTAGCAGGGAAGTGAATGAGTGGAAGCGCTTGGCGTTGGCGCTTCCTTCGGTGTTCCGGTAAAGGGAAAGAGGAATCCCCGCAGGGGGCGGATTCCTCTTCTCGCGCTCGATCTGGAACTGATTGGCGAATGATAGCACTCGTTCGTATCGCCCTGAGCCGGCCGTACACCTTTGTCGTGCTCGCGCTCCTGCTCCTGATCGTCGGACCGCTCGCGGCGCTGCGGACGCCGACCGATATCTTCCCGGACATCCGCATTCCCGTGATCGGCGTGGTCTGGCAGTACACCGGCCTGCCGCCGGACCAGATGGCCGGCCGCATCACCACGCCCTTCCAGCGCGCTCTGACGACGACGGTCAATGACATCGAGCACATCGCCGCCAATTCATACAACGGCTTCGGCATCATCAAGATCTTCTTTCAGCCGAACGTCGATATCCGTACCGCGAACGCGCAGGTCACTGCGATCTCGCAGACGCTGCTCAAGCAGATGCCACCGGGCGCGACGCCGCCCTTGATCCTGAACTACTCGGCCTCGACCGTACCGATCATCCAGGTGGCGCTGTCCGGTGAGGGACTCACCGAGCAGAACCTCGCCGACATCGGCATCAACCAGCTCCGTACACCGCTGGTCACCGTGCCGGGCGCGGCGATCCCGTATCCGTTCGGCGGCAAGCAGCGCCAGGTGCAGATCGACCTCGATCCTTCCGCGCTCCAGGCGCGCGGGCTCTCGGGCCAGGACGTCGCCAACGCGCTTGCCGCGCAAAACCTGATCACGCCGGTCGGCACCCAGAAAATCGGCAGCTTCGAGTACAACATCCAGCTCAACAACTCGCCGCTCAGGATGGAGGAGCTCGGCAATCTGCCGATCAAGACCGTCAACGGCGCGATGGTCTATGTGCGCGACGTCGCGACGGTGCGCGACGGCAACCCGCCGCAGACCAACATCGTTCACGTCGACGGCAACCGCTCGGTGCTGATGATGGTGCTGAAGGCCGGCGCGACCTCCACGCTCGATATCATTTCCGGCATCAAGCAGAAGGTGGTCGAGGTCAAGGACCAGCTTCCGGATGCGCTGAAGATCGGCTTCATCGGCGATCAGTCGGTGTTCGTGCGCGGCGCTATCGAGGGCGTGGCCTTCGAAGGCCTGATCGCGGCGCTGCTGACGAGCGTGATGATCCTGCTTTTCCTCGGGAGCTGGCGCTCGACCATCATCATCGCGATCTCGATCCCGCTGTCGGTGCTCGGCGCGATCATCATGCTGTCGGCGATCGGAGAGACGCTCAACATCATGACCCTCGGCGGCCTCGCGCTTGCCGTCGGCATCCTGGTCGACGACGCCACCGTGACCATCGAGAACATCAATTACCATCTGGAGCAGGGCAAGCCGGTCGAGCAGTCGATCCTGGACGGAGCCAACCAGATCGTGACGCCGGCCTTCGTCTCGCTGCTCTGCATCTGCATCGTGTTCGTGCCGATGTTCTTTCTCACCGGCGTGGCGCGCTTCCTGTTCGTGCCGATGGCTGAAGCCGTGATGTTCGCGATGATCTGGTCGTTCATTCTGTCGCGCACGCTGGTGCCGACCATGGCGAACTACCTGCTTCATGCGCATGTCCATCATGAAGGCGGGCCGCCGAAGTCGCGCAATCCGTTCGTCTGGTTCCAGCGTGGCTTCGAGGCGCGGTTCGAGCGCATCCGGGGCGGTTATCGCGGGCTGCTGTCGCTCGCGCTGGCGCACCGCGCGGTGTTCGTGATCGGCTTCCTTTGCGTGGTCGGCGCATCGTTCGCGCTGGTGCCGTTTCTGGGACGCAATTTCTTCCCCGCCGTGGATGCCGGCAACATCCTGATGCATGTTCGCACCCAGGTCGGCACCCGCGTCGAGGAGACCGCCAACCAGCTTGCCGACGTGCAGAAGGCGATCCGCAAGTTGATCCCGGGCGAGATCGAGACGCTCACCGACAACATCGGCATGCCGATCTCCGGCATCAACATGACCTACAACAACACCGGCGTGATCGGTCCGCAGGATGGTGACATCCAGATCAAGCTGAAGGAGGGCCATAAGCCGACCGAGGAACACGTGCGCGTGCTGCGCGAGCAGTTGCCGCGGCTGTTCCCGGGCGTCAGCTTCTCCTTCCTGCCGGCCGACATCGTCAGCCAGATCCTCAACTTCGGCGCACCGGCGCCGATCGACCTGCAGGTCCGCGGCGCCAATCTCGATGCCAATTTCGCCTATGCCAACAAGCTGCTCGCCAGGGTGCGGCGCATCCCCGGCGTGGCTGATGCGCGCATCCAGCAATCGCCGAACAACCCGACCTTCAATATCGATGTCGACCGTACCCGTGCGCAATATGTCGGCCTGACCGAGCGCGACGTCACCAACAGTCTCGTCGTCAATCTCGCCGGATCGTCGCAGGTCGCGCCGACCTACTACCTCAACCCCGATAACGGCGTGTCCTATTCGATCGTGATGCAGACCCCGCAATACCAGATTGACTCGCTGAGCGCGCTCCAGACGTTGCCGATCACGGCTGCCGGCAATGCGCAGTCGCCGATCCTCGGCGGCATCGCCGACATCAAGCGCTCGACCTCGAGCGCGGTGGTGTCGCAATACGACATCCAGTCGCTGGTGCAGATCTTTGCGACGACGCAAGGCCGCGATCTCGGCGCTGTCGCCGCCGACATCCGCCAGGTGATCGCCGATACCGCCAGGGAGGTGCCGAAGGGCTCCTCCGTCGTGCTGCTCGGCCAGGTGCAGACGATGAACAGCGCCTTCACCGGCCTGCTGTTCGGCTTGTTGGCCGCCGTGGTGCTGATCTACTTTCTGATCGTCGTGAATTTCCAGTCCTGGTCCGATCCCTTCGTGATCATCACCGCGCTGCCGGCGGCGCTCGCCGGCGTCGTCTGGATGCTGTTCACGACCGAGACGACGCTGTCGGTGCCGGCCCTCACTGGTGCCATCATGTGCATGGGCGTGGCGACGGCCAACAGCGTGCTTGTCATCTCCTTCGCACGAGAGCGCTATGAGCAGCTCGGCGATCCCATTGCCGCGGCGCTGGAAGCGGGCTTCGTCCGGTTCCGTCCGGTGCTGATGACGGCGCTCGCGATGATGATCGGAATGGCGCCAATGGCCCTCGGGCTCGGCGAGGGCGGCGAGCAGAATGCTCCGCTGGGGCGCGCCGTGATCGGCGGCCTGATCTTCGCGACCTTCGCCACGCTGATGTTTGTTCCCGTGGTCTTTAGTATGGTACACAAGAAACAAGGCGCCAAAGCCGCCGCCGCTGCCTCGCTGGAGAAGCCGCATGCCGCCCACTGAACCCCGCTCGCCGGTCTCGCGCCGGAAACTGGGCATATTTGGCGTGGTGGCGCTGATTGCGGCGGGTCTCGTCGTCGGCACGGGTATCCGCGCGCGCGAGGAGCAGGGCGCCAAGCTGAAACAGTGGACTGACGACCAGGCCGTTCCGAGCGTCGCGGTGACCCTGCCCAACGCCAAGGCGCTCAGCGCCACCATCGACCTGCCGGGTCGGCTTGAAGCCTATTACCGCGCCCCGATCTTCGCGCGCGTCTCCGGATATTTGAAGAGTTGGAGCGCCGACATCGGCGCCCGCGTCAAGGCGGGTCAGGTGATCGCCGAGATCGAGGCGCCGGACCTCGATCAGCAACTCCTGCAGGCCCGCGCCGATCTTGCAAGCCAGCAGGCGAGCGCCAGACTATCGGAAGCCACCCTGAACCGGCGCAAGACGCTGGTCGCCTCGAACTTCGTCTCCGCGCAGGAAATCGACGAGCGCACTGCCGATCTCTCCAACAAGAAGGCTGCCGTCAATTCGGGCCAGGCCAATGTCGAGCGCCTCGAGGCGCTCGCCGGTTACAAGAAGATCACCGCACCGTTCGACGGCGTCGTCACCGCGCGCGACACCGATGTCGGCGCGCTGATCAATGCCGGGGGCGGCTCGGGACCGGCGATGTTTGTGATATCGGACATCACCAGGCTGCGCGTTTATGTCAACGTGCCGCAGAATTATGTGCCGGCGATCAAGATTGGCGCCAAGGCCAGTATCACGCTGCCGGAATATCCGAACCGGACCTTCCCTGCGACCGTCGAAGCCTCCTCGCAGGCTGTCGACGTCTCGTCCGGCACGACGCGCATGCAGCTCGGGCTCGACAATTCCAGCGGCGAATTGATGCCCGGCGGCTATGCCAGCGTGAAGCTGAGTTTGCAGCGCGACTCCACGCCGCTCAGCATTCCCGCAAGCGCGCTGATCTTCAACGGCAGCGGCCTCCGCGTTGCGACCGTCACCGCCGAGGACAAGGTGCAGTTCAAGACCGTGACCATAGCCCGCGATCTCGGCCGCGAGATCGAGCTCGCCTCCGGCATCGCTCCCGACGACCGTGTCATCACCGCGCCACCGGACGGCCTCGCCGACGGCGATCAGGTCCGCGTGGTTGGCGCCGCCGCCAGGGGTAAGCCGGCGACGGCCTCGGAGAAGCAGGATCCGAAGGGGTAGGGTCCACTCGCATCAGGTGTGCTGCTTTCTGCCGGCTCTGCGGAGCGGTGCCATAGACTGCAGATCTTCGACGGAATGGTGGGCAAGGCGCTGTCGCGCCTTTGCTCACCCTTGCTACAAGATATTGCTTGCCTGCCACTCCGGCACGCCATCCGCGGCCATCGTGATCTCGCCGCGCGAGCCGACCGGCGTGCGATTCATGTCGAGCAGATGCGCCAGCGTTGCGTAGTCGCTCGCCGGAATGCGCGCCAGCGTTCGCCTCCGGTCCTCCGTGCGCAGCATGACGACGCCGTGCTCGACATCGCCGCCACGGCCATAGAGCACCGTAAAGCTCTCCACCTTGCCCTTGCCGCCGGCCTCGGTGACGAACTCCGGTACCGCGCGCTTGTTGCGGTCGGCCTCACTCTGCACGCTGGTTTCTTGCGCCAGCGCTTCGTGCGGCGGCGTCTTCGACACCACCAGCGCATGGTGCTTGGTGACGAAGCCGCCTTGGCCATAGAGCAGCCCGAGTTTGCCGCCGGCGCGCAACTTGCGCACCATCGCGCAGGCGGCATGCGTCATGTAGGTGTTGAGCGGCGCGCCGAAAAAGGTGAGGCCACCGGTCACGGTCGGCTGAACGTCGGGCCCGAGGCCCAGCGTCCGCCGCGCCATCTTCGGCACGCAAGGAAAGCAGCTATAGAGCTCGATCGCGTCGAATGTCTTGCCGTCGCGGCCGGCGAGATCCATCACCGCCTTCAGCACCGCGTTCTGCGCATGGCTTTCATAAAACTGGTCGCGCAGGAGGTAGTCGCGCGGCTCTTCGGCCGAGGCACCGCCGAGCGGATAGACCAACTGGTCCTCGGGAACGCCGGCCGCCCGTGCTTTCGCAAGGCTGGTGAGCATCAGCGCGCCGCCCATATTGACCATGGGATTGGCGACCATCAGCTTCGTGTAGGGCCAGGCGATCAGGCGGTTGTCCGCGGTCGGCGTCGTGATCTCGACCGGCGCAAAGCGCCGCTTCAACCAGGCATTGGGATTTTGCGCGGCGGCCTCCGAATAGCGCGACCATAACGTGCCGGACTCCGCCATTGCCTCACGCGGCGTCTGGCCCCAATGCGCGGAGGAAGCCGCCTCGTAGAAGGGATAGACCGTCACGGGACGAAATACGCCGAGCGTCACGGCAAGCGGCTTCTGGAACGCAGCGCCGCGCTTCGGCTCCTCGGCGTCATGCGCAAACGGCGTCCAAGGCAGCCTGGCGCCGGTACGCTCGGCCTTGGTCGCAGTCGACTGCGCCTCCGCGCCGCAGACGGCGGCGACGTTGCACTCGCCGCGCGCGATGCGCAGCGCCGCCTCATGCAAATAGCGGATCGGGCTCTCGCCCCCGACCGGGCCGTAGTAGCAATGCGAAGGTTCAATACCGAGCCGCTGCGCCAGCAGTTTTTCGGGATCGCGATAGCGCCAGCTCAGGAAATTGACGACGTCGAGCGACTGGATTTCGCCGAGCAGCTTTGTGCCGGCATCCTCTTCGGCGCGCCGCAGCGCCCGTTCGAGAAGGTCGAGCGGCTCGAGGCCCCTGGCGATCTCGTGGGGCCGGTCAACGATCTCGCCGACGCCGACGATGACGGGAATGCGGTCCGGTGGGATGCTGGTCTTGTCTGACATGACTTCGATTCACGATATCAATTGCTTCGTCTTTGCGAGGAGCGAAGCGACGAAGCAATCCAGGGTATCTCCGCGGAGACAGTCTGGATTGCTTCGCTTCGCTCGCAATGACTGTTTGTTATCATTCTGCCACCAGCGCATTCATGTGCTCGAGGCTTCGGCGGACTCTTCCTTGAACTCCTGGACCACGGCGCCCGCCGATGCTGCCTGAAGGCGAACGGCGGGAACTCGATTCCCGGCATGTCGCAGATCGGCAATTGCATCCGTCCCTCCGGCGGCCGGCCGCTACTGTTGCTTTGGGAAAAGCCAGCCCGGCCTTGCCGTCATGCAAAGCCGGTTCGCCATGGGCTTCTTGCGTGCAGGCGCCAGACGGATGCCATGCTCGCCATGACAAAACGGGGAGGGCGCCCATCTGCCAATGCAACCCGGCGCTATTGCCAATCTCGCCGCTATCGCTAGCTAACACCGCACGCGCCTTCCGCGCTGGAGCCCTTCTTCATGACCGACGTACCCGCCTACGAGCCGCCCAAAGTCTGGACCTGGAATAAACCGAGTGGCGGGCAGTTTGCCAGCATCAACCGACCGATCGCGGGTCCCACCCATGACAAGGAGTTGCCGGTGGGCCGGCATCCGCTCCAGCTCTATTCGCTGGCGACCCCGAACGGGGTGAAGGTGACAGTGATGCTGGAGGAGCTGCTTGCGCTCGGCCACAAGGGCGCCGAGTACGACGCCTGGCTGATCAATATCGGCAAGGGCGACCAGTTCGGCAGCGGCTTCGTGGCCATCAATCCGAACTCGAAGATCCCCGCACTGCTGGACCGCTCCGGTCCTGAGCCGATCCGAATCTTCGAGTCCGGCTCGATCCTGGTCTACCTCGCCGAAAAATTCGGGGCCTTCCTGCCCAAGGACATCAAGACGCGTACCGAAGCGATGTCCTGGCTGTTCTGGCAGATGGGCAGCGCGCCCTATCTCGGCGGCGGCTTCGGCCACTTCTACGCCTATGCGCCGACCAAGATCGAATACGCCATCGACCGCTTTGCGATGGAAACCAAGCGCCAGCTCGACGTGCTCGACCGGCGGCTTGCCGAGAGCGAGTACCTTGCCGGCAGCGAGTATACGATCGCCGACATCGCGGTGTGGCCCTGGTACGGCGCGCTCGCCAAGGGGCTGGTCTATGGCGCGGGCGAATTCCTGTCCGTGCAGGACTACAAGAACGTGCAGCGCTGGACCGACCAGATCGCCAAGCGCCCGGCCGTCAAGCGCGGCCGTATGGTCAACCGCGTCTCCGGCGATCCTGCGAGTCAATTGCACGAGCGTCACGACGCATCGGATTTCGAGACCAAGACGCAGGATAAGCTTCAGCCGGCGGCTGCGTCGTAAATCTCTCCACGAGTTAGGGTGGGCAAAGCGAAGCGTGCCCACCACTTATGTGGATCCGTGTGGATGGTGGGCACGGCGCTAGCGCGCCTTTGCCCACTCTACGATAGCTACGACAGCCGCATCTTCACGGCATGCTCAGCTCGTGCCGTCCGACCACCATCCAGTGCACCTCGTCCGGGCCGTCCGCAAAGCGGAGGTGTCGGACGTCCTGATACATCTCGGCGAGCGGCGTCCATTGCGAGATGCCGGTGGCGCCGTGCATCTGGATCGCCTGGTCGATGATGGTGCAGGCGCGCTCCGGCACCATGGCCTTGACCATGGAGACCCAGACGCGCGCCTCCTTGTTGCCGAGCACGTCCATGGCCTTTGCCGCCTTCAGCACCATCAGCCGCATCGCCTCGACCTCGCAGCGCGCCTGCGCGATGATCTGTAGGTTGCCGCCGAGATGGGCGATCTTCTTGCCGAAGGCTTCGCGGGTGAGCCCGCGCTGCACCATCATGTCGAGCGCTTTCTCGGCCTTGCCGATGGTGCGCATGCAGTGATGGATGCGCCCCGGGCCGAGGCGCAATTGCGAGATCTCGAAGCCGCGGCCTTCACCGAGCAGGATGTTGTCTCTGGGCACGCGGACATCGTTGAAGCGCATATGCATGTGACCGCGCGGCGCGTGGTCCTGCCCGAACACGTGCATCGGTCCCAGGATTTCGACGCCGGGCGTATCCTTCGGCACCAGGATCTGCGACTGCTGCTTGCTCGGCGGCGCATCGGGATTGGTCTTGACCATCACGATCATGATCTTGCAGCGGGGGTCGCCGAGGCCCGAAATGTAATACTTCTCGCCGTTGATGACCCATTCGTCGCCGACCAGCTTCGCGGTGGTCGAGATGTTCTTGGCATCGGATGAAGCGACGTTCGGCTCGGTCATGGCATAGGCCGAGCGGATCTCGCCGTTCAAAAGCGGCTTCAGCCATTTCTCCTTCTGCGCCTTGGTGCCGACGCGCTCCAGCACTTCCATGTTGCCGGTGTCGGGCGCCGAGCAGTTCATGGTCTCCGAGGCCAGCGGGCTCTTGCCGAGCTCGACCGCGATATAGGCGTAGTCGAGGTTCTTCAGCCCTTTGCCGGTCTCGTCATCGGGCAGGAAGAAGTTCCAGAGGCCTTCCTCCTTCGCCTTGTTCTTGGCCTTCTCGAGCACCTCGAGCTGACCCGGCGTAAAGCTCCAGCGGTCGTCTTTCTTCTCGCCGTGCCTGACGAACTCCGCCGTCATCGGCTCGACCGTCTCGCGGATGAATTTCTTCACATGGTCATAGAGTGGCCGGACCTGGTCCGACATTCTGAGATCGTTGAGCTCGTCGCCGGGATTGAGCGTGTAATTGGTGGTGCGGGGCACATAGGCGTGTTTCATTCTTGTTCCTCCCGATTGAGTGAGCTGCGATTGCCGCGACAATAGACGCGGCTAGTCGAAAGCGCGAGCGTGGTTTTTTGGGAGATGCACCCTGCCACGCGGCGGAATTTTTGCGGCGCGGATCAAACGATGTTTGAAGCGCTGGAAATAGCTGTGCTGCTGCTCACACTCACCGCCATTGCGAGCGCAGCGAAGCAATCCAGAATCTTTCCGCGGCGACGGTCTGGATTGCTTCGCTGCGCTCGCAATGACGAGATTGGGGAGCGTGCGTCCGCTCCCTCGCGGGTCATCGCCCGCGATTGCCCGCTCACATCATCCGGTGCATCGCGCAGATCTTGTTGCCGTCGGGATCGCGCAGATAGGCGAGGTAGAGCTTGGCCCCAGATCCCTCGCGAATGCCAGGCGGATTCTCGATCGGCGTTCCACCGGCTTCGACGCCGGCTGCATGCCATTTGTCGACCTGATCGGTCGAACTGCAGGCAAAGCCGATTGTGCCGCCGTTGGCGGCCGTGGCAGGCTCGCCATTGATCGGCTTGCTGACGGAAAAAATACCCGACTTGGTGATGTAGAAGATGCGATGGCCGTCGACACGCGCGGGCCGCACTTCGAGTGTCGCCAGCAGCCTGTCGTAGAATGCCTTGGCCTTGTCCAGATCGTTGGTGCCGATCATTACGTGTGAGAACATTGCCCTTTTCCCCCTTGGTAGAATTCTTTTAGCCCGGATGGAGCGCAGCGTAATCCGGGACCAGTCCCTCGGCTTGCACCATCCCGGATTGCGCTGCGCTCCGTCCGGGCTACGTCGACAAAATCAAAACGCAGTATAGCCGCCGTCGATCACGAACGTATCCGCGGTGTGATAGGACGATGCCTTGCTCATCAGGTACACCGCGATGCCGCCGAAATCCGACGGCTCGCCGAAGCGCCGCTGCGGAATCCGCGGCATGACGTTGGCGACGAATTTCTCGTTGGCCATGATGCCGGCGGTCATGTCGCTCCTGATCCAGCCGGGCAGGATCGCATTTGCGGTAACGCCGTAGCGCGCCAGCTCGACGCCGAGCGCACGTACCAGTGCGTTGATGGCGGCCTTGGTCGCGGCGTAATGCTCGTTGCGCGCGGTGCCGAAGATCGAGGCAAGGCTCGACGTCGCAACCAGCCGGCCGAAGGGATCGCCGGCATTGGCGCGGTCGGTCATGTGCCTTGCCGCGGCCTGGAATGCGTGGAACACGCCGTCGAGATTGGTCGAAAACATCGTGCGCCATTCCTCTTCGGTACGCTCGACGAAGGAACGCCTGCCGCCGCCGCCGATGCCGGCATTGGCAAAGCAGCCGTCGACACGGCCGAACGTGTCGAGCGTCGCCTTCATCGCCGCATTCACCGATGCAGGATCGGTGACGTCGCAGACGCGGGCATCGACCTTGCCGGGCGAGCCCACGATGCTCGCGGCGGCAGTCTTGTTCTTTTCGGCGTTGCGGCCCCAGATCGAGACGTTGCAGCCTTGCGCGGCGAGCGCCTGCGCAATGCCGAGCCCGATGCCGCCATTGCCGCCGGTGATCACCGCGACGCGGCCGGTGAGATCGAAAATGGTCATGGGCGTTTCCCCGTTTTTTTAGCATGATGCGCATCAGCCAGTGCGCACAAGATTGTCCGCTATGTCCCGATCACCATGGACAAGCCTGCGGCAAAAATCAAATATGCGCACCGACGAAAAGCAATTCCGGTCTGCGGAACATCGCGGGGCCGCAACGCAGGTGAGGAAACCATGCAGTTCAAACACGTCACGCTCGATTTCGACGGACCGGTCGCCGTCCTCAAGCTGGATCACCAGGAGGTCATGAACGCGGTCTCGATGGACATGCTGGGCGGGCTCACTGAGGCGCTGGACGCGATCGAGGAGCGGAAGGGCGAGGTCCGTTGCGTGATGCTGACCGGCGCGGGACGTGCGTTCTGCACCGGCGCGAACTTGCAGGGGCGCAACACCCAATCGAAAAAGACCAAGGCCGGCCTGACGCTGGAAACTGGCTTTCACCCGTTCCTGCGGCGGATCCGCAATCTGCACTGTCCGATCGTCACCGCGGTGAACGGACCGGCGGCCGGCGCAGGCATGAGCTTTGCGCTGCTCGGCGACATGATCCTGTGCGCGCGCTCGGCTTATTTCCTGCAAGCCTTCCGCCGCATCGGCCTGGTGCCCGATTGCGGCTCGACCTGGCTGTTGCCGCGCCTCGTCGGCAAGGCGCGCTCGATCGAGCTGTCGCTGATGGGCGAGCGGTTGCCGGCGGAAAAGGCACTGGAATGGGGCCTCGTCAACCGGGTCTATGACGACGGCGCGCTGATGGAGGAGGCGATGAAGCTCGCGCATGAACTCGCCAATGGGCCGACGGTTGCGCTGTCGCTGATCCGCAAGCTCTATTGGGACAGCCCGGAAAATTCATTCGAGGAGCAGCTCAATCTCGAATTCCAGTGCCAGCTTCGCGCGGGCGACACCGAGGACTTCCGTGAGGGTGTTGGCGCCTTCCTCGAGAAGCGGCCGGCTAAATTCAAAGGCAAATGATCAGAGGCAAATGATCGAGGCGGAGCTTTCGCGTAGCGTCACGCGCTGGTGCCCGGGCGCAACCGGTGCGACCGGCGCGGCCAAGCTGTCCGGCGGCGCCAGCCAGGAAACCTGGCGCTTCGACATCACGCATCCGGACGGCAATATCGGTGCGATCCTGCGCCGCGCGCCGAAAGGCTATGGCGCCGCGCCCTCGCGCGCCGCGGGCCTTGGCGCCGAAGCCAGCCTCATGCAGCTTGCGTTCGAGGCCGGCCTGCCGTCGCCGCGCGTGCTGCATGTATTGGAGGGCGAGGACGATCTCGGTACCGGCTTCATCATGCAGCGTGTCGAAGGCGAAACCATCGCGCGCAAGATTTTGCGTGATGACGCGTTCGCCGCGGCGCGCCCCACGCTCGCGCGGGAGCTCGGCGGCGTGCTGGCAGGTCTCCATAGGTTGCCGCTTGCCAAACTGCCCGAGCTGCGGCGCATGACGGCCGCGAAGGAGATCGACGAGTTCGCGCGCGACTATCGCAGCCTCAACTGGCCCAAGCCGGTGTTCGAAGTTGCGCTGCGCTGGCTCCGTGACCACGATCCAGGCCCGTCGCCGGAGATGACTCTGGTGCATGGCGATTTTCGTAACGGCAATCTCATCATCGGCGCCGACGGATTGCGTGCGGTGCTGGACTGGGAGCTCGCCCATCTCGGCGATCCCATGGAGGATCTCGGCTGGCTCTGCGTCAACTCCTGGCGCTTTGGCGAGATCGACAATCCTGTCGGCGGCTTTGGTCCGCGCGAAGAGTTGTTCGCTGGCTATGAGGCCGGGGGCCGCAAGGTCGATCCGGCGCGGGTGAAATTCTGGGAAGTGATGGGCACGCTGCGCTGGGGCATCATGTGCTGCGGCATGATGCAGCGGTTTCGCACCGGCCCCGATCATTCCATGGAGCGCGCGCTGATCGGCCGCCGTGCTTCCGAGACCGAGATCGACCTGTTGCGCCTGCTGGCGCCGCGAGGGAGCTGACCATGCAGGACGAGCCCACGCCCATCGAGCTGACCAAGGCGGTTGCCGATTTCCTCCGCAGCGACATCACGCCACTGATCTCAGGCCACCAGGCTTTCAAGCTGCGCGTGGCCATCAACGCCCTCGACCTCGTTGTACGGCAGTTGACGCTGGAGGCGGGGAGCGATGCGAGGGAGGTGGCGCGGCTGCGCGCGCTGCTCGGCATGGACGGTTCGGTGACCGAGCTCAACCGCGCGCTCTCCGAGCGCATCGCGAAAGGCGAGTTGGATCTCGCAGCGCCGGGGCTCGCCGAGCATCTCTGGCAGACCACGATGGACAAGCTCGCCGTGGATCAGCCGAATTACGCGGCGTACAAGCGCGAGCTGGCGCGGGGCGGATGATTCGGCCCCATCCTTAGTCATCGCGAGGAGCGAAGCGACGAAGCAATCCAGACTGTCACCCGCGCAACGATTCTGGATTGCTTCGTTGCGCTCGGCAATGACGTGTGGAGACGGCGTGGTTCCTACCTCCCCAGCCACTTCGGCGGCCGCTTCTCGGAAAACGCCTTCGGCCCCTCGATGTAGTCCTGCGAGGCCACCATCGCCTTTACCGCCGGGTACTCCCGCTGCTCCTCGATCGCTTGCTCCAGCGATACGGCAAGCCCCTTCTGGATCGCCTGCTTCGAGGCACGGATCGACATTGGCGAGTTCTTGGTGATCATCTCCGCCCAGCGCAGCGCGGCGGCGAGCGCTTCGCCCTGCGGCACGACCTCGTTGACGAAGCCGAGCTCAAAACCTTCCTTGGCGCTGACGTGGCGCGCGGTGAGGATCATGCCCATGGCGCGCTTCAGCCCGATCTGCCGTGGCAGGCGGTGCAGGCCGCCGGCAAGCGCAGCGAGGCCGACGCGCGGCTCGGGCAGCGCGAAGGTTGCGTTTTCGGAGGCGATGATCAGGTCGCAGGCGAGCGCGATCTCGAAACCGCCGCCCATCGCGACGCCGTTGACGGCGGCAATGATCGGCTTGTCGCAGTCGAAGCGCGAGGTCAGCCCGGCAAAGCCGCCCTTGTCCCAGCCGCGCTTTCCGCCGGCCGCCTGCCATTTGAGATCGTTGCCGGCGCAAAACGCCTTGTCGCCGGCGCCGGTGACGATCGCGACCCACTGCGCAGGATCGGCGGAGAAATCGTCAAACACCTTGTTGAGCTCGAAATGCGCATCGATGTGCAGCGCGTTGTACACCTCGGGTCGCGACAGCGTGACGATCGTGACCGGTCCCTTGCGTTCCACCTTTGAGAACTTCAGCTCCATCGCGCGCTCCCGCATTTTCTCGTGAAGGAATATTGGCGTCATATTAACGCGCGTCAGTGCCCGAGCACCATCGAATTGCGCAACGCGCCTTGCGCCGTTCACACGTCTCGGCTTGCTTGACTTGCGCGCGCTCTTCTCACCTTAATCGTGTGAAGCTGAATGTGCGTGGCGCCTTAACGCAAAACGAAAAAATCGATCCGGGAGCGAACCGTGGATTTCTCATTGCCTGCCGATCTCGTCGCCTATCTCGGAGAGCTCGATGCCTTCATCGCGCGCGAGATCAAGCCGCTGGAAGAGGCCGACGACAACATCCGCTTCTTCGACCATCGCCGCGAATGGGCGCGCACCGATTTCGAGAATGGCGGCCTGCCGCGGCACGAATGGGAGGCGCTGCTGCGCAAAGCGAAAGATCTCGCGGACGCCGCCGGCCATCTGCGCTTCGCGGTAGCGAGGCAATATGGCGGCCAGGATGGTTCCAACCTCTGGATGGCGGTGATCCGCGAGCATTTTGCGTCAAAGGGCCTCGGCCTGCACAACGATCTCCAGAACGAGCATTCCATCGTCGGCAATTTCCCGGTCGTCACCATGCTCGACCGCTACGGCCGCGACGACCAGAAGGCGATGATCGACGGCTCGATCAAGGGCAAATACCGCATCACTTTCGGGCTGACCGAGCCGCATCACGGCTCCGACGCCACCCATATGGAGACGCGAGCCGTTTCCGCGACCCGCGACAACGTCAAGGGCTGGATCATCAACGGCGAGAAGATGTGGACGACCGGCATGCACGTTGCCACGCATTGCGCGCTGTTCGCGCGCACCAGCGGCAATGATGGCGATGCCCGCGGCATTACCTGCTTCCTGGTGCCGGCGACCAGCCAGGGCGTCAGGGTCGAGGAGTACATGTGGACCTTCAACATGCCGACGGACCATCCTCGTGTCAGCTTTACGGACGTGTTCGTGACGGAGGATGCGCTGTTCGGCGGGGTCGGCCGCGGCCTGTCGCTCGCGCAATGTTTCGTACACCAGAACCGCATCCGCCAGGCTGCAAGCTCGCTCGGCGCGGCCGTCTACTGCATCAACGAGAGCGTGAAATATGCGCGCGAGCGAAAGCCGTTCGGCAAGGCGCTCGCGGAGAACCAGGCGATCCAGTTCCCGCTGGTCGAGCTTGCCACCCAAGCCGAGATGCTGCGCCTGTTGATCCGCAAGACCGCCTGGGAGATGGACAAGCTTAACGAGGAAGAAATCGAGCGCACGCTGTCGGACCGCGTCTCCATGTGCAACTATTGGGCAAACCGCCTCTGCTGCGAGGCTGCCGACCGCGCCATGCAGGTCCATGGCGGCATGGGCTATTCACGCCACAAGCCCTTCGAGCACATCTACCGGCACCATCGTCGCTATCGCATCACGGAGGGGAGCGAGGAAATCCAGATGCGGAAGGTGGCGGGATTTTTGTTCGGGTACATGGGGCCGGGGAAGCATTGACGGCTGCTCACGCGCGATGACGACCCTCCGCGAGTCGCCTGGCGAAAGCCAGGACCCATTACCCCAGGGAGCAGTTTGACGCGGACTGGTAACCACTGGTGGATGCAGCGGCGCTAGTTCACCCGTCGGTCCTGCCCCGCCCAATACGGCTCGCGTAGTTGCCGCCGCAAGATCTTGCCCGACGGATTGCGCGGCAGCGCGGGGATGAACTCCACGCTCTTCGGCGTCTTGAAACCGGCAATCCTTTCGCGGATGAAATTGATGATGTCGGTGGCGGTCGCCTCTTTGCCCGGCTTCATCACCACGATGGCTTTGACCGCCTCGCCCCATTTGTCGTCGGGCACACCGATCACCGCCGCCTCCGCGACGTCAGGATGATCGCACAGCGCGCTCTCGACCTCGGCGGGATAGATGTTCTCGCCGCCGGAGATGATCATATCCTTGATGCGGTCGTGGATATAGAGGTAGCCGTCCTCGTCCATGTAGCCCGCATCCCCGGTGCGCAGCCAGCCGTCGGCGCGTAGCGTCGCAGCGGTTGCCTCCGGCAAGTTCCAGTAGCCGGCCATGTTGGAGCCGGAGCGCGTCGCGATCTCGCCGACCTGGCGCGGCGGCAGCGGCTTGCCGTCGGCATCAAGGATCGCGATCTCGACGCCGGGCAGCGCCTTGCCGGCCGAGCGCATCCGCTCCAGACCCTCGACATGATCCTCCGGCGACAGCGCGACGATCGTGCCTGTCGTCTCGGTCATGCCGTACATCTGCACGAAGCCGCACTTGAAGATTTCGATGCACTCCTTGAGCAGCGCCGCCGGTATCGGTGAGGCCCCATACAGCATGAATTTCAGCCGAGAGAAATCAACCGTCTTCGCGCGCGGCTGCCGCACCACGAACTGCATCGCCGCCGGCACCATGAACAGTTTTGTGATGCCTGACAGCTCGAAGAAGTCGAGCACCTTGGTCGGATCGAACTCGCGCGCGATCACGCCGCGGGCGCCGTGATAAAGTCCCATCACGCCCCAGCCCGACCCGCCGATGTGGAAGATCGGCATCGCGACCAGTGAGACGTCGTCTGTGGTCCACCGGTTCCACTCCGGCTTCTCGGCGTCGTTGCCGCTCTGTACGAGGTTGAGAAAGTTCGCATGCGACAGCATTGCGCCCTTCGGCTTGCCGGTGGTGCCGGAAGTATAGAGCTGGATCGCGATGTCCTTGGGGCTGATCGCGACCTTCGGATCATCACCTCCTTGCGCATCTCGCCAGGCGGCAAAATCCGGCCATTCGCCCGTACCGCCTTCGGTGGCGATCACGCTGCGCACGTTCGGCAGCCGGTCCCTGATCTGGCGCGCCAACCTGATGAGCTCGGGCCCGACGAACAGCACGGGCGCCTTGCAGTCGTCCACGATGAACGCTACTTCCGGCCCCGCGAGCCGCCAGTTCACCGGCGCCATCACGACGCCGGCCTTCATCGCGCCCATCAAGAGCTCGAAATAGACATCGCTGTTCTTGCCGAGATAGGCGATGCGGTCGCCGTGCCTGACGCCCATCGCCAGAAGCGCATTGGCGACCTTGTTCGTCTTGGTGTCGAATTCGGCGAAGCTGGTGAGGCGGCCTTCAAATTCATAGGCGATCGCGTCGCCGCGGCTCTTCGCGCGCTCGCGCACCATCTCGGCGAGGTCCGCCAATGGCTGTGAAGTGGACATGTCTCTCCCGTGGTGTTTAGTCTTATGACGCGGGTCCCGGGCTCGCGCTTCGCGCGCCCCGGGACGACGGCTGAGAGGGAATGGCATCACCCCCGTGCCGCCCGGTCCTTCTCGTTCTGTGCCATGATGCTCTCGCGCGCCGTGGTCCAGTCGTCATCGCTCCAGTCGCGGAGCTGGTAGAAATTGCCACCCATGGCGAGCGCCTGGGCGCCGTCCATGGCGATGGTCTCGCCGTTGATCCAGTCGCAACCGCCGGAGATCAGGAACACCGCGAGGTTCTGCAGCTCCTCCATGGTGCCGACGCGGCCCATCGGATTCATCGCCTTGGTCCGCGCGCCGGCCTCGTCACCGGGCTTGATGCGCTTGCTCATGCCCTCGGTCGGAATTTCGCCGGGCGCGATGGTGTTGAGGCGAATGCCGTGGCGGCCCCATTCGGTCGCAAGCGACATCGTCATGGCGTGGATTGCGGACTTGCTCATCGCCGACGGCACGACGTAGGGCGAACCGTTGCGCACCCAGGTCACAGTGATCGAGACGACATTGCCGGGCTGCCGCGCCGCAATCCAGCGCTTACCGACGGCATGCGTCACGTAGAACGTACCGTGCATGACGATGTTGGCGACCGCATCGAAGCCGCGCGGCGAGAGTTCTTCGGTACGTGAGATGAAATTACCCGCCGCATTGTTGATGAGATCGGTCAGCGCGCCCTCGCGAAAGATGTTTTCGATCATTTCATCGACGGCCAGCGCGTTGCGGATGTCGACGCCATGGCTGGTGACGCGGCCGCCGTAGAGATCCATCAGCTCGGTCGCGGTCTCGTCGCAGACGATCTTGCGCCGGCCGCAGATGTGCACCTCGGCGCCGAGCTGGAGGAAGCGCGCCGCCATCGACTTGCCGAGACCGGTGCCGCCGCCGGTCACAAGGATGCGCCGGCCGGCCAGAAGATTTTCCTTGAACATGGCGTTTCCCCTCGATGGATTATGAGTTAATTGGTCGACTAAATCCGCCGCCCGCCGTCCTGTAAAGCGGCGACCGATCAAGAACAGGGGAGAATCCGTCGATGGAAGAGCGCGTCTCGATCTCGATTTCGGAAGGCATCGCCGACGTCCGCCTGGTGCGGGCGGACAAGATGAACGCGCTGGACCAAGCGATGTTTCAGGCCTTGGTCGACGCAACCGAGCGGCTTTCCAAAGAAAAAGGCGTGCGCGTCGTCGTGCTATCCGGCGAGGGGCGGGCGTTCTGCGCGGGCCTCGACATGGGACGTTTTGCCGCCATGAAGGAGAAGGGCGGCAACGGAATTCCGGGTGGCGAAAATCGCGATCTCACCGCGCGCACGCATGGCAAGGCGAACTTTGCGCAGCAGGCGGTATGGGGCTGGCGCCAACTGCCCGTGCCTGTGATCGCCGCGGTGCACGGCGTTGCCTTTGGCGGCGGCTTCCAGCTCGCGCTCGGTGCCGACATGCGCTTCGTCGCACCTGATACGCGGATGTCGATCATGGAGATCAAATGGGGTCTCGTGCCCGACATGGCGGGCACGCCGATCCTGGCCACACTCGTGCGCGATGATATCCTGCGCGAGCTCACTTATACGGGCCGCATCTTCTCGGCCCAGGAGGCGATGACTTATGGCCTCGCCACGCGCATCTGCGATGATCCGCGGGCGGCCGCGTTCGAGGTTGCGCGTGAGATCTCCGGCAAGAGCCCGGATGCGATCCGCGCGGCAAAGCGCATGCTGAACAATCTTTCGGTCGATCCGGGAGCTGCGCTGCTTGCCGAGTCCGTCGAGCAGCAGAAGCTGATTGGCAGTGCGAACCAGACTGAAGCCGTTCGTGCCAACATGGAAAAGCGCGCGCCGAAGTTTGCGGATTTCTAATCCGTCATTCTCATTCCGGGTTCGGCTCTTCGAGCCGCCCGGAATGATACCTAACATCACGGCGACAACCCGACGAAAGATCGGAACACAAAAATGAGCGCAACGTCCCAACTCTTCCTCGGTCTCGCCTCCGGCGAGCGCCACCGCAGTCATACCGAGGTCGCCGATCGCGCGAACCGCATCGCAAGCGGCCTCGCCAAGCTCGGCGTCAAACAGGGCGATTGCGTCTGCATGCTCATGCGCAACGACATCGCCTTCCTGGAAGCCGCATACGCCGCGATGCGGCTGGGTGCCTACGGGGTGCCGATCAACTGGCACTTCAAGCCGGAGGAAATCAACTACATCCTGCAAGACTCCGGTACCGCCGTGCTGATCGGGCACGCCGACATGCTGCATTCCTTGCGCAGTGTGATTCCAGCGGGCATCACCGTGCTCAGCGCGCCGACGCCGCCGGAGATTTTGAAGACCTACAAGATCGATCCGGATCGATTGGCGGCGCCGGATTTTGCGATCGATGTCGATACCTGGCTTGCGCAATTCGAGCCCTACGACGGTCCGGTGGTGCCGCAGCCGATGAACATGATCTACACCTCGGGCACGACGGGCCATCCGAAGGGCGTGCGCCGTGCCGCACCGACGACGGAGCAGCAAGCTGCCGGCGAGCGCATGCGCGCGATGATCTATGGCCTGAAGCCGGGCGCCCGCGCGCTGCTGCCCGGGCCGCTCTATCATTCCGCGCCGAACTCATTCGGCATCCGGGCAGGCAGGCTTGGCGGTACGCTGGTGCTGATGCCGAGGTTCGAAGCAGAGGAATTTCTCGAGCTGATCGGGCGCTACAGGATTGACACCATCTTCATGGTGCCGACCATGTTCATACGCCTGATGAAACTGCCGGAGAAGCTGCGCAAGCAATACGATGTCTCGTCGCTGCGCCACGTCATCCATGCCGCCGCGCCCTGTCCGCCCGACGTCAAGCGCGCCATGATCGAATGGTGGGGACCGGTGATCTACGAATTCTACGGCTCGACCGAATCGAGCGCCGTCACCTTCGCAACCTCCGAGGACGCGTTGAGGAAGCCCGGCACGGTCGGAAAGGTCTCGCCAGGTGCCGAATTGCGATTCATCGGTGAGGATGGCCGCATAGTGCCGGCGGGCGAAATCGGCGAGATCTATTCGCGCATGGCGGGGTTGGCCGACTTCACCTATCACAACAAGCCGGAGAAGCGCACCGAGATCGACCGCGACGGCTTCATCACCTCGGGCGACGTCGGCTATATCGACGAAGACGGCTACGTCTTCATCTGCGATCGCAAGCGCGACATGGTGATCTCGGGCGGGGTCAACATCTATCCGGCCGAGATCGAGGCCGTGCTGCACGCCGTTCCCGGCGTGCATGATTGCGCCGTGTTCGGCATCCCCGACGCCGAGTTCGGTGAGGCGCTGATGGCGGTGGTCGAGCCGCAAGCCGGCGTGACACTGGAAGCCGACGACATCCGCACGCGCCTGAAGACCCAACTTGCGGACTACAAGGTGCCCAAGCACATCGAGATCCGTGCTCAATTGCCACGCGAAGATTCCGGGAAGATATTCAAGCGCCGCCTGCGCGATCCCTATTGGGAAAAGGCAGGACGGAAGATCTAAACGCGATCCAGTAGCCAAGCGCCGCGAAGACCAATTCCCGGCATTGCCCGGAGCGGATATCGAAGCTGTCTTCGCAGCGACAGCTTTCGAGCCTATACAAGCACGATCATTGATCGGCGGATTATCCCATGGCTCCTGTTTCCATCCTGCTCAACTTGCTCTGGATTCTCATCGGCGGTGCCTGGATGGCGTTCGGCTGGCTGGTGGCTTCCGTCATCATGGCCATCACCATCGTCGGCCTGCCCTGGGCGCGGGCCGCCTTCAACATCGCCGTCTATACACTGCTGCCGTTCGGCTCAAGGGCGGTGCGGCGCGACGAGGTCACCGGTGAGAGCGATATCGGCACTGGCCCGCTCGGGGTGCTCGGCAATATCATCTGGTTCCTGCTCGCCGGCTGGTGGCTGGCGCTCGGCCACCTCGTTACCGCCGTGATCCTGGCGGTCACCATCATCGGCATTCCCTTCGCCTGGGCGCACCTGAAGCTTGCGGGTATCGCGCTGTGGCCGATCGGCAAGGTGATCGTGCCGGCCTAGCGTGGACGAACTGGGCCACAACATCTTGTGTTTCTGGTTTGATGCGTCGGGCAAGCCCTACTGTGCATGGGGTTGATTTCGCGAAACGCGTTCCCCCAGTGTGCGCCGCCCCCAAGTTTATCTTGCACCGCGGCAAAAAACTTGCACACTCGCCGGGCCGGGCAGCCAAGGGACTTCGAAGGGAATTCAGCCATGTCCCTCCAGACCGTACCATCTGACACAGCGATCGACCGTGCCAACCGCGCCGAGGAAGCTCAGGCGCTGGAGGCGGATGTACGGCTGCGGGACGACATTCGTCTTTTGGGACGCATTCTGGGCGATACGGTGCGCGACCAGGAGGGCGCCGACGTGTTCGACCTCGTCGAGCGGATCCGCCAGACCTCGATCCGGTTCCACCGTGACGAGGACCGGCTCGCCCGCCGTGAGCTGGAGCAGATCCTCGACGGCATGTCGATCCCGGATACTCTGCGCATCGTCCGCGCCTTCAGCTATTTCTCCCACCTCGCCAATATCGCTGAGGACCACAACAACATCCGCCAGATGCGGGCGCGTAGCGCCGCCAAGGGCGGCGGGGCCGGGATGCTCGCCGAAACGCTGACGCGCGCGAAGAGCGAGGGCTTGAGCGGCGAGGAGTTGCGGCGCTTTTTCAAGGACGCTCTCGTCAGTCCGGTGCTGACGGCGCATCCGACCGAGGTCCGCCGCAAGAGCACCATGGACCGCGAGATGGAAGTTGCGGCGCTGCTCGACCGCCGCGAGCGCGTCGCGCTGACGCCGGACGAGGCGGCGGCCAGCGACGAGCAATTGCGTCGCGAGGTGCTGACGCTGTGGCAGACCAACCTGTTGCGCCGGACGAAGCTCACCGTGCTCGATGAGGTCGCCAACGGCCTGTCGTTCTACGATTACACCTTCCTTCACGAGGTCCCGCGTCTCGTCAATTCGCTCGAGGACCGGCTGGAAGAGGGCGGCGAGCAGGCCGCGGCCGAGCTTGCCTCGTTCCTGCGCATGGGAAGCTGGATCGGCGGCGACCGCGACGGTAATCCCTTCGTCACCGCCGATGTGATGCGCGGCACGCTGCGGCTGCAGTCCAGCCGGGTGATGCAGTTCTATCTCAACGAGCTGCACGTGCTCGGCTCGGAACTGTCGATCGCGGCGCACCTCGCGGACGTTTCCGAGGAGCTGCGCGCGCTCGCCGAGCGCTCGCCAGACACTTCGCCGCACCGGAGCGGCGAGCCGTACCGCCTCGCGGTCTCCGGGATCTATGCACGGCTGACGGCGACGGCCGAAAAGCTCCAGGTCGAGATCACGCGCCGGCCCGTCGGCAAGGGCGCGCCGTACGAGAGCGTGAAGGAGCTGCAAGCCGATCTCGACGTGCTGCATCGCTCGCTGATCTCGAACAACGCCCGCGTCATCGCCCGCGGCCGGCTGCGACTGCTGCGCCGCGCGGTGGACTGCTTCGGCTTCCATCTGGCGCGGCTCGACATCCGCCAGAACTCGGCGGTGCACGAGCGCACCGTCGCCGAGCTGATCGATGCGGCGAACCCCGGCATGTCCTATCTGGCGCTGGGCGAAGAGGCACGCATTTCGCTGCTCACCAACGAATTGCGCAGCACGCGCTCGCTGGTCTCGCAATTCGTCAAATACAGCGACGAGACGATGAGCGAGCTCAATGTCTTCCATGCCGCCGCGGAGGCGCATGCGAAGTTCGGCTCGGACGCCATCCCCCAGTGCATCATCTCAATGTGCAAGGGCATGTCGGACATGCTCGAGGTGGCCGTGCTGCTCAAGGAGGTCGGTCTCGTCAACCCATCGGGCCGCAGCGCCATCAACATCGTGCCGCTGTTCGAGACCATCGAGGACCTGCAGGCCTCCTCGGGCATCATGGACCGCATGCTGTCGCTGCACGACTATCGCCGTCTGGTCGACAGCCGCGGCAGCGTGCAGGAGGTGATGCTCGGCTACTCCGACAGCAACAAGGATGGCGGCTTCGTTACCTCGGGCTGGGAGCTCTACAAGGCGGAGATCACTCTCGTCGAGGTGTTCGAGCGCCACGGCGTGCGGCTGCGCCTGTTCCACGGCCGCGGCGGCTCGGTCGGCCGTGGTGGCGGACCGAGCTATGACGCCATCGTCGCGCAGCCGGGCGGCGCGGTGAACGGTCAGATCCGCATCACCGAGCAGGGCGAGATCATCTCGTCGAAATACTCCAACGCCGAAGTCGGCCGCAACAATCTGGAGATCCTTGCCGCCGCGACGCTGGAGGCGAGCCTCTTGCATCCGCGCCAGAGCGCGCCGCGCCGTGAATATCTGACCGCGATGGATGAACTCTCGAGTCTTGCGTTCAAGGCTTATCGCGGCCTCGTCTACGAGACCGATGGCTTCGTCGACTATTTCTGGTCGTCGACCGTGATCAACGAGATCGCGACGCTCAACATCGGCAGCCGCCCGGCCTCGCGCAAGAAGACCCGCGCGATCGAGGATCTGCGCGCCATTCCCTGGGTGTTCTCCTGGGCGCAATGCCGCTTGATGCTGCCCGGCTGGTACGGTTTTGGCAGCGCGGTCGAGACCTGGATCGGCGAACATCCCGACAAGGGCATGCCGTTCCTCAAGGAACTCTACAAGGAGTGGCCCTTCTTCCGCATGCTGCTCTCGAACATGGACATGGTGCTCGCAAAAAGCTCGATCGCGATCGCCTCGCGCTATGCCGAGCTCGTGCCCGACGAAGCCTTGCGCGAGAAGATTTTCGGACGCATCCGCCGCGAATGGCATTCATGCATCGAAACGCTCTTGGACATCATGGGACAGGACCGGCTGCTGCAAGGCAACCCGCTTCTGGAGCGTTCCGTGCGCCATCGCTTCCCCTATCTCGATCCGCTCAACCACGTGCAGGTCGAGCTCTTGAAGGAGCACCGCGCACAGAATCCGGATGAGCAGGTGCTGCGCGGCATCCAGCTCACCATCAACGGCATCTCGGCGGGCCTGCGGAATACGGGTTAGCGCAACACATTCGGTCGTCATGCCGGGTCAAGCGCGGCCATGACGTGTGGAGGCGATGGGCGCTAAGCGGTGACCGTCACACCGGATCCCACGTAAAGATGTCCGCCGAGCGATCGAGCTTGTAGAACGATCCCTTGAGCGCCGGCATTGCGTGCTCGGCGATCGATTGTGGCGTCCAGCCGTCGCTGCTTTGCACGGAGCGGATCGGACGCGACTGGCTCATCAGGAAGATCTCGTTCATGCGGACGGCAAAGATCTGCCCGGTGACGTCCTTGGCGGCGTCGCTGAGCAGATGGGCGACCACCGGCGCGATCAGTTCGGGGCCCATCTTCTGGATTTTCGCCACGCGTGCCTTCTCGGCCTCGGTCTCGGTCGGGATCGTACCGATCATCCGGCTCCAGGCAAACGGCGAGACGCAGTTCGAGCGTACGTTGAAGCGGTTCATGTCGAGCGCGATCGACTTCGACAGGCCGACGATGCCGAGCTTGGCCGCGGCATAGTTGGCCTGGCCGAAATTGCCGATCAGGCCGGAGGTCGAGGTGAAGTGCACGAAGGAGCCGCTCTCCTGCTCGCGGAACAGCCGTGCGGCGGCGTGGCTGACGTAGAACGAGCCCATCAGGTGCACCTTGATGACGGCCTCGAAGGCTTCCACGCTCATGCGGTGGAAGATCATGTCGCGCAGGATTCCAGCGTTGTTGACGACGCCGTCGAGCCGACCGAAATGATCGGTCGCGCTCTTGACGATCTTGCTGGCGGGAATGGCTTCGGCGACGCTCTCGAAATTGGCCACCGCCGTGCCGCCACGCTTCTTGATCTCCTCCACGACCTCTTCCGCGGGTGCTGCGCTGGAGCCCGAGCCATCCGACGCTCCGCCGGGATCGTTGACGACGACCTTGGCGCCCTCGGCCGCGCACAGCAGCGCGATCGCCCGACCGATGCCGCGCCCTGCGCCGGTGACGATGACGACCTTGTCCTGCAGTGATTGTGTCATGGGGGTTCTCCGCTATCTTTTCCAATCTTCGCCGTCGTTCCCGGGCGCGCGAAGCGCGAACCATGGTGCGCAGTTGCGCACCTTAGAATCTCGAGATTCCGGGTTCATGCTACGCATGCCCCGGAATGAGTGCGCGTTACCTCTCGTTCGTGAACACGATCGTGCCGCTGGCGGCGAACATGCCGCCGACGCCGTGGCATACCGAAATCTTCGCATTGGGCACCTGCGCCGGCGCAATGCCGCGCATCTGGCGTACACTCTCCTGGAGCGCGTACATGCCGTACATGCCCGAATGCATGTAGGAGAGTCCGCCGCCATTGGTGTTCAGCGGCAGCTTGCCGCCCGCCCGCGTGTTGCCGTCGGCAATGAACCTGCCGGTCTCCTCATAGGGCATGAAGCCGAGATCGCCGAGACCGAACAGCGGCAGATGCGCGAACGCATCGTAGATCATGAGATGATCGACATCTTTGTGCGCGATGCCTGCTTCCTTGAAGGCGAGGGGGCCGGCGGTCTTGAACGCACGCGAGGAATTGAACGTCTCCATCTGGCTGACCATCGGCGTCTCCACGCTCTCGCCGGTGCCCATGATGTAGACGGGCTTGTGCGGAAAATCCCTGGCGCGGTCGGCCGAGGTCAGGATCAGCGCGCCGCCGCCGTCGGTGACGAGGCAGCACTGCAGCAGCCGGAACGGATAGGCGATCATCCGCGAGTTGAGGACGTCGGCGACCGTGATCGGCTCCTTCATCATCGCGCGCGGGTTCTCCGCCGCCCATTCCCGCTGCACGACCGCGACCATCGCAAGCTGCTCATGGGTGATGCCGTACGTCTTCATGAAGCGCAGCACGGGAATCGGGAACATGCTGGGTGGGCCGTAAACGCCGAAGGGTGCTTCGAACTGGCCGTTGAGGCTGTCCGGCGCGGTGAAGCGCGGCTGCTTGCCGATCATCGACTTGCCGCTCTCGGCATGGGTGATCAGCACGGTCTTGCACAGGCCGGCCTCGATCGCCGCCGCGGCGTGACGGACATGCAGCATGAACGAGCACCCGCCGACCGAGGTGCCGTCGACCCAGGTCGGCTTGATGCCGAGATAATGGCAAACCTGCTGCGGCGTCTCGACGGCGGTGGCGAATCCATCGATGTCGGACAGTCTCAGCCCGGCGTCCGCAATGGCGTTGAGGGCTGCGTCCGCATGAAGCTGAAGCTGCGACACGGTGGGGATGACGCTGAGTTCGGTGGTTTCGGCGGCACCCACGACGGCCACCTGGTTCCTGTGCATGGCCTACCCCTTCGCCGGACGGAATACGGGGAGGGTGATGGCGTCATCGAGCTTCTGGAAAGCGACCTCGAGCTTCATGTCGAGCTCGAGCGCTTCCGGCGTCTGCGGACAGTCGATGATATTGCTCATCATCCGCGGTCCCTCCGCGAGCTCGACCACCGCGATCGCGTAAGGCGGCGTGAACCCCGGTGCGGCGGGGCGGTGATTGATCACGTAGCTGTACAGAAAGCCCTTCCCGCTTGCCTTGAAGATGCTCACCTTGCGGCAGGCGCAGGACGGGCAGAACGGACGCGGCGGGAAATAGACATGCGCACAGGCGTCGCAACGCTGCAGGCGCAGCTCGCCCGCTTTCGTGCCGTCCCAGAAATGCTGCGTCTCCGGCGTCGGTTTCGGTCGCGCGCGCTGCGGTTCGGCCATTGCGGCAGATCCTCCCAAGCGACGGGCTTGACGCCCGCCCGTTTCGATCTTGATGCGACAATTGACTATTGGCCGTCAACGGTCCAGCGATGCGGGCGCATGGTAACTATACCGTCGCGCGCGCAATGCTTGTGTCGAACTGAGCCTGCGCGATAGATTGCGCCTGCCAAATATTCCGTGAGACAGACATGCCCGACTTTCCGACACTGGCGAAGCTTGCCGAAGACCTCGAGAGCGGCCGCACAACCTCCCGCAAGCTGGTTGAGGAATGCCTCGCCAGGATCGCCGATCCGGCCGGCGAAGGCCAACGCGCCTTCATCCATGTCGACAAGGCCGCGGCGCTGGCGGCGGCCGATGCGATGGATGGCTTGCGCAAGGCCAACGCGGCACTGTCGCGCTATGCCGGCATTCCGATCTCGATCAAGGACCTCTTCGACATCAGGGGGCAGACGACGCGCGCCGGCTCCCGCGCGCTCGATGATTCCGATCCCGCCGAGCACGACGCGGCCGCGGTTGCGCGGCTGCGCGCTGCCGGATTCGTGGTGATGGGGCGGACCAACATGACCGAGTTCGCCTATTCCGGCATCGGCATCAATCCGCATTTCGGCACGCCGAAGGGCGCCTGGAACCGAGCCGAGGGCCACGTGCCCGGCGGTTCGTCCTCGGGCGCGGCCGTGTCCGTGCTGGACGGCATGGCGCATGCCGCGCTCGGCACCGATACCGGCGGCTCCTGCCGGATCCCCGCGGCCTATAACGGCATCGTCGGCTACAAGCCGACGCAGCGTCGCGTGCCGCTCGATGGCTCAGTGCCGCTGTCATTCTCGCTCGACAGCATCGGCCCCCTGGCGCGAACGGTGAGTTGCTGTGCGGTGCTCGACGCCGTGCTGGCGGACGAGCCGATCGTTCCGCTGAAGCCGCGCCCGGTGAGGGGCATGCGGCTTGCGGTGCCGACCACCATTGCACTCGACGACCTCGATACGGCCGTGGCGCAGACCTTCGAGCGGGCGCTGGACGCGCTCGCTAGTCACGGCGCCGGCATCGAGCGCATCGAGATGTCGGAATTCCACGACATCGGCCCGATGAACGCCAAGGGCGGCTTTGCTGCCGCCGAAAGCTTCGCATGGCATCGCTACCTCATCACGGCCAAGGGCGACGTCTATGATCCCCGTGTCGCGGTTCGGATCATGCGCGGCGAGGCACAGAGCGCGGCCGACTACATCGATCTCCTCAACGAGCGCCGCTCGCTCATTGCGCGGGTCAATGCGCGGATCGCGCCCTATGACGCGCTGGTCCTGCCGACCACTGCCAACACGCCGCCGAAGATCGCCGATCTTGCCGACGACAAGGCGTTCACCGCCGCGAACCTGCGTGCCTTGCGCAACTGCACCCTCATCAACATGATCGACGGTTGCGCGATCTCGCTGCCGGCCCATCGTGCGGGCGAGGTTCCCGTCGGCCTGATGCTGGCGGGCGCCGGCGGATCGGACCGTCGCATTTTCGAGCTTGCAGCCGGCATGGAGGCCGTGATCCGTGTTTGACCTGACCTTCACCGTCGACGCCCAGGACACGACAACGCCACTGACGCTTGCGATCGACCAGGCCGTCATTGCCGGTTGGACCGGCCGCGATCCCGTCGCGCGCGACAAGCACATCGCGGAGCTGGAGGCCGTCGGCATCGCGCGGCCGGCATCGACGCCGATCTACTACCGCGTCTCGGCGCGGCGGCTGACGATGGAAGACAGCATCGAATGTTCCGGCGGCGAATCGTCCGGCGAGGTCGAGTTCGTGCTGATCGGCTGGCAGGGCCGCATCTTCGTCGGCTGCGGTTCCGTCGCCCTCGACCATCTACCGGGTCTTCAAACGCAATCAGCTGAACCGCCGCACCCCGGCGATGCGCGAGGAGAAACGTCGCATTATCAAGGACAAGATCGGCGAACTCGGCCATGTCGACCTGC